>NZ_JBAMDC010000104.1:0-19097 GCF_036961605.1 Streptomyces sp. KLMMK | reverse complement strand
GTCAGCGGGTCGCGAGGGGGCCGGC
Organism: Streptomyces sp. KLMMK; assembly: GCF_036961605.1. NCBI lineage: Bacteria > Bacillati > Actinomycetota > Actinomycetes > Kitasatosporales > Streptomycetaceae > Streptomyces > Streptomyces sp. KLMMK. The sequence goes on along the minus strand of NZ_JBAMDC010000104.1, from coordinate 19,072 downwards.
CCCTGCTCGTACGGGCCTGGCGGCCGCCACCGGTGCCCTGGGCGGCCGGGCACCGCGGGGTGGATCTCGTCGCCCGGGCGGGGCAGCCGGTACGGGCTGCCGCACCCGGCACCGTCTCCTTCGCGGGCACCGTCGCGGGGCGGGGCGTGGTGTCGGTGCAGCACCCGGGTACGGGCGAGCCGCCACTGCGGACCACGTACGAACCGGTGCAGGCGATGGTGGAGGAAGGGGACCAGGTGGCGGCGGGGCAGGTGATCGGCACGCTGCAGGCGGGCCCGTTCCACTGCTCCGGCGGGTGCCTCCACTGGGGGCTGCTCCGCGGCCGGGTCTATCTGGATCCTTTGTCCCTGCTGCCGCCGTGGATGCTGCGCAGGCCGCCGTCCCGGCTGCTGCCACTGTCGGGCGGGCCGGGCCCGGCGGTGGTCAGCCCTTGACGCCGCGCAGCGCCATGGACACGGCCGCCTCGATGATGCTGCCGGGCTCCTCGGCGGCGCCCAGCTCGATCCGGCGCACGGCGGCGTCGACCACGCCCTGCAGCAGCATGGCGGCCAGGCGCGGCTGCTCGTGGCCGAGGGCGACGAGCGCCTCCACGACCATGGCGATGAGCCCGCCGTGGGCGGCCCGGATCTTCTCGCGTGCGCCCGCGTCCAGCTCGCCGGCGGAGATCGCGACCACGGCTCGGTGGCGGCGGTCGCCGACCAGTGCCAGCTGCCGGCGCACATACGCCTCGATCTTCGCCTCGGGCGTGTCCGCGCCCTCCATGGCGGCTTCGACCTCCGCCGCCCAGACGGGGAAGTCGACCGCGCAGAGCTCTTCGACCACGGCTGCCCGCGAGCGGAAGTACTCGTAGACCGAGGAGCGTGCCAGGCCGGTGCGCTCGGCCAGGGCGGGGAACGTCAACGCCTCCGTGCCCCCCTCGGACAGCAGGGAACGGGCGGCGTCCAGCAGGGCGCCGCGCTGCATCGTCCGGTGCTCGGCCACCGAGGCCGCTCGAATCCTGGGCACGTCCCCACTTTACGGATTGCCGGGGGCCGGGACGACGCCGAGGGAGGATTCGCGCCCCTTGCCGGCCCGTCAGGCCCTACCGGTCCGCCACCCCCGCGCCTCCTCGCAGGACCCTGCACACTCTCCCGGCCCCTTGCCGACTTCACCGGGTCCTCGCCGCCCCCTCAGCGGCCGACGTCCGCCAGCTTCGCCCTCAGCTGGAGCACCGACTTCGTATGGATCTGGCTGACCCTGCTCTCCGTGACGCCGAGCACATGCCCGATCTCGGCGAGGGTGAGGCCCTCGTAGTAGTAGAGGGTGACCACGGTCTTCTCACGCTCGGGGAGGGTGTTGATCGCGCGGGCGAGGAGGCGGCGCAGCTCACGGTCCTCGGCGACCTCGACGGGGTCGTCGGCGGCGGTGTCCTCGAGGGTGTCCATCAGGCTCAGCCGCTCGCCGCCTTCGGCGCCGGCGTGCAGGAGGTCCTCCAGGGCGACCACGTTGGTCAGCGACAACTGGCTGAAAACCCCGTGCAGTTCCTCGATGGCGATGCCCATCTCGGCCGCGACCTCGGCCTCCGAGGGCGTGCGCCGCAGCTCGGCCTCCAGCGTGGCGTACGCGCGCTCGACCGCGCGCGCCTTCTGCCGGACGGAGCGCGGGATCCAGTCGAGGGCACGCAGCTCGTCGATCATCGCGCCGCGGATCCGGGTGATGGCGTACGTCTCGAACTTGATCTCCCGGGCGGGGTCGAACTTCTCGATGGCGTCGATGAGTCCGAAGATCCCCGAGGAGACGAAGTCGGCCTGCTCGACGTTGGGCGGCAGGCCGACACTGACCCGCCCCGCCACGTACTTCACCAGGGGCGAGTAGTGGAGGATCAGCTGCTCCCGCAGCCGGTCGTCGCCCGAGGCCTTGTACGACCGCCACAGCTCATCGAGCGTCGAGGGTGCGGGAGGGCGCTCGGGGCCGCGCGCCGCGGGCGGCACCGCCGCGCGGTCCGAACCGGAGGTGTGCTGGGGCATTCGTCGTCTTGAGCCGTTCTGCTGTGACGTGGATCGAGTGGTACGAATGGCTGGAATCCCGTGAGCGTAGCGTGACTGCTGCGTTGCGGTATGCGATGAGTCCTCTTCGTCGGTGTGCGGATACGTTCCCCTGCCGGAAGCGCCGGCATGCGGCACCGGGGGCCGGCGTCCGTACGGGCCTCGCCGTATCGGCGGCCGCGGTCGTCCCCTTAACCTTTTCACCCGATCGCCCCAGGTCAAGAACCGCCTCGCCGCGCGGACGGGCGCCGTCCGGGGGGCTTGGAGGTGTCGGATGTTGACGGTGGGGCGGCCAACTTCCAGTGATCACCGCGGCGTTCCACGAAGCCGAGGGACTGCAGCTCGTACAGTCTGGCAAGCGTCTGATCCCTGCTCAGGCCCGCGTTTCGCGCGATGAGCCCCCCGTCCCCGCCGCCTCCGCCGGGCACCGCCTCCAGTACCACGGCCGCCGCCGGGGCCAGCAGGTCGCGTGCGACGACGGGGCCGCGCCGCTCGGGGGCGAGGTCCCCGATCCCGCCGACCAGCTCGGTGATCTCGTCCGCGTCGGTGACCAGCGCGGCGTCCTCGCGGAGCAGTTCGTGCACGCCCGCCGACAGGCCCGACGTCACCGGGCCGGGCACGCCCATCGTCTGGCGGCCCAGCAGCCGCGCGCGACGGGCCGTCACCAGTGAGCCGCTGCGGTACTCGGCCTCCACGACCACGGTCCCCCTCGTCAATGCGGCGATGACACGGTTGCGCAGGACGAAGCGGCTGCGGGTGGGGTGCCCGCCCGGGGGCAACTCGGCGAGCACCAGGCCACGTTCCACGATCCGGTCGATGAGATCCGCATGGCCCCGCGGGTAGGGCACGTCGACCCCGCAGGCGAGCACGGCGACGGTCGCCCCGCCCGCCGCGAGTGCGCCCCTGTGAGCGGCACCGTCGACGCCGTACGCGGCGCCGGAGACGACGACCCAGCCGCGGCGTGCCAGTCCGGCGCCGAGGAGGGAGGCGACGTGCGAGCCGTAGTCGGTGCAGGCGCGCGCCCCGACCACGGCGACGGAGCGCAGGGCCCACAGCCGCAGGTCGGCCCCGCCGCGCACCCAGAGGCCGAGCGGCCGGGCATCACCGAGGTCGTCCAATTGCCGAGGCCATTCCCGGTCTCCGGGGCAGAGGAAGCGGCCGCCCAGCCGGGCGACGGCCTCGAGGTCGCGGTGGGGGTCGAGGGCGGCGGCGCGCTCCAGGCACCCGGCGAGCCGCTCGCGCCCGGCCCCCGGCGGCGCCGGGCCCGCCCCCGTGAGGCCCCGCACCAGCCTCACGGCGCCCATCTCCCTGATCCACCGCCCTACGCGCTCGTCCCCGGGCTCGGTCAGGCGGGTGAGGGCGGCGCGGGCCAGCCGGTCCTCGGGGGCGGGGCCCGTCACGGTTGGCCTCCGGCCACGACCGCGCCGCGGTGGACGCCCGTGCGCAGTTCGAGCGCGCAGTTGACGTCCGAGGCATCAGGGAGGTCATGGCCGGCGAGGTCCGCAACCGTCCAGGCGACGCGCAGCACGCGGTCGAGGCCACGTGCCGTCAGCATGCCCCGCTCCATGTCGCGTTCGGCCTCGTCGAGGGCGCCGGGGGCGACGCGCCAGCGCGTCCGCAGTTCGTGGCCGGGGACTTCGCTGTTGGTCTGCCAGGGCATGTCCGCGAGGCGGGCCGCGGCCCGCTCCCGGGCGGCGCGGACCCTGTCGGCCACCTCGGCAGTCGTCTCCGCCGCTGCCGGTCCCGTCAGCTCGGAACGGGCCACCGCTTCGACCGTCACCCGCAGGTCGACCCGGTCCAGGAGGGGGCCTGACAGGCGCGCGCGGTAGCGCCTGACGGCCTGGGGAGTGCAGTCGCAGCCCTCCCCCAGCATGCCGTGCCGTCCGCACGGGCAGGGGTTGGCGGCCAGGACGAGGAGGAACCGGGCGGGCAGTCGCAGGACGCCGCCGGAGCGGGCCACGATGACGTGACCCGACTCCAGCGGCTGCCTCAGGGCGTCCAGCACCCTCCCGGAGAACTCGGGCGCCTCGGTCAGTTTTCCGACCTCCTTGTAGGCAGGATCGCCCCGGACCTGCGGAGGAACGTCGCGCATATGTCCGCCACGACGAGATCCTCTGGAGAGGGGGCGTGATCGCGAGCAAGCGAGAGACCCCAGCACTGGCTGGGGTCTCCCATGTCAGACGCCCACGTCATCGACGTCCGGTTCGTCGTCGACGCCCGGACAGTCAATGACTTCCGGATCGTCGTCGACGTCCGGGTCGTTATCGACGCCCTTGGCATCCAGCCCGGAAGCAGGCAGTTGCTGCCGTAGGGCTTCAGCGACGGCCCGCCGGACGATCTCTTCGAGATCGTCCTGGGCAGCCAGCGGTCTTGTAAGAACAGAGGTGGGGTCGATAGTGCTCGACTTTCCTGCGGGGCGGCCGAAGGCCGTCATCTCCCTGACCATGTCTATGGCGGAGTCACGCCGTGCATCGTTGAGGAAGATCCAGACGATCCATCCCGGGGTCGACAGGATGATCAACAGCGTGAGCGGGATGATGTAGGCGACCTTGACAAGAGCGCTGAGCTCCTTGCCGTTGAGCAGGGGGTCGAAGAACGACATGACAAAGGCCCTTCTGCCTGGTGAGGAATTTTTTGAAAGGAAGGTTGGCGACTCCTGGCTGGAGCCGTCCCTTCCGTCCTCACGAGGCAGGTCGGGTCACCCTGCTTCCCTGAAGGGGGAGAAGAACCCCCTAGGTGGACTCATGCGGTCCAACTGTAACCTGCGTCACAGCCGAAGCGGAAGTCTCACTTCGGACTTCCGTTCGACCGGCGAGATGAGTCACCAGAACTTTGTGCGGTTGTGAATTGACAGGTGGCGGCCGCTTCTTGCACTGCTGACGTCACGGACCTTGCCCTAGAAGCTGTGCTTCAAGGTCGGCGATGCGCCTATCGGCGAAGCGGAGGTTCGAGCGGGCTCCTTCGAGCCGTTCCTGGAGGGTGCGGTGCTCGCGGGTCAGCTGCTGGACACGGTGTTTAAGGGTGGTGTTCTCGGTGGTCAGGGCCTGGACGGACTCGCCGGGGACCATCTGGTCGAAGTCGCGGATCTGCCCCATCAGCTCGCCGATCCGCTGCCGCTGGGTGAAGATCTCCTTCTGGGTGCGGGTGAGCTCGGCCTCGGCGTTGAGCGCCCGCTCGCGCCAGGTCGCCTCGATCCGCTCATGCTCGGCTTGGCCGTGGCAGTCGTGCCGGCTGCGGCTGTCGGCGACCGCGTTCTTCACCAGCGCGCGGGCTTCGGTGTTCTCGTAGAGGAACGTGGAGGAGACTCCTGCGCGCTGGGCGATGCCGCGGATAGTCGGGCGGCCGCGTTCCCGGCGAAGCTGGCCGATCGTGGCGGTGACGCGGGCCAGCTTGTCCTCGGTCTGGAGGCGGCGGGCTGCGATCGCGGCCGCAGTGTTCTCCGGCCTCATGCGTCCTCCTCACTGTCCGTGGTGTGGCGGGCGAGGTCCTGGGCGCGGAAGGCTGTGGCCCAGATGCGGCCGAAGTAGTCCTGCGGCCGGCGAAGGTCGAGTGCGAGCGCGTCGTCGAGCAGGCCGAGAGCTGCCAGGGCCTTCTCCAGGCCGTCGATCGCGCGGGCGGTGGGTTCGAACACCTCGTGGAGGAAGTCAGCGGTCGCGGGATCGGGGGCGCGTTCGGCGAGCATGCGCCACTGCTCGCGCTTGCGGTGCCAGTAGACGAGGTCGGCTCCGGAGAGGACGAACTTGTCGCAGTTGTGGCAGTCCATGTTCCAGGGGCAGGCGTCGCCGTTGACGACGGGCTGGAAGGTGCAGAATCCGCCCTCGGCCGGGGTTGACCGGCGGGTGAGATCGATTGCCAGGGCCTCGGCCTGCGCGCGGGTCATGTTCTCGCCGGTCGACAGGACCAGGCCCGGCTCCGCCGAGCCCGGTCCCGCGACCCAGACCGCTTGGAGTGCTTCTTCCAGGCGCGGGTCGGTGCTCGCGAGGTGTGTGTAGTGCTCAGCCATGCGGTCGGAGACCTGGCCGAGGTAGCGCTTGATGTGGCTCAGGTTCGCCCCGGCCTTCAGGAGCCTGGTGGCCAGAGTGTGCCGGGCCTGGTGCGGGACCGCCTGCCCGCAGACTTCCAGGTCCACGACCCAGGACCGGAAGCTCCCGCCGAACCAGCTGTGGCTGACGCCGTGCCGGAACGAGCGATTGGCGCCGCGGCGGGGGAAGAGCGCGATCTGCTTGCGTTCCTCGGCGGTGGGCAGGCGTCCGTTGCGTTCGAAGAAGCGTTCCTCGGTCTTGGCCTGCCGCTGCCCGATCCGGGTGAACAAACGTTCAGGGATGCGGATCCCTGCGTCGATGTTGCCGACCTTCGTCTGGTCGTGCCAGAAGAACGGGAGCCCGTTGATGCGGCTGATGCAGTCCAGGCGGGCGTTCAGCACCTCCCCGCCGCGGCGGCCGGTGAACACGAGCGTCTCCCAGATGTCTCGCAGGCCCCGGTCCTCGTGGTCGAAGCCCTCCAGCCGTTCCAGGTTCCTCTCGTCCGCCAGCGCCCGGGCGATCTCATCCGAGAACGGCCGGCGCCGTCCTGTGCTCACGCCGCCGAACGGCAGGGCGATGATGAAGGCCCGCTGAAGCCCGATCCGCTCGGACTCGCCTGTCTCCAGTGCCCGTCGCAGGACCACCCGGGCAGCGTTGAACATCCGGCCGACCGCATCCGGGCTCGCGATCGCCCGTGCTTCGTCATCCGCCTTGGCTCGGAACCTCGGGCGGACCGCGAGGAACGGCATTCCGGTGCGGCTGCGGTGCCGCTGGTCGGCGACGAAGTCGAGCATGTGCTGCCCGGTCAGAAGGCAAGGCTGGTGACCGCCGTCCGGCGCATGGACCTCCAAAAAGGCCGACAGTTCCGCGCATCCCCTGCGCCAGTTGTCCAACGGCACGTCGCTGCGGGGCGGATCGGCGGTCAGGCGGTGGGCGATGTGCTCCCAGAGCAGGTCCCGCAGCCACCCTTGGGAGATACTCGTCAGGTCATAGAAGCTCTGCCTGTTCCTCATCCTGACCCCGAAGTGGTCCAGGTCGAGGAAGCCGGCCGCCTTCGTGTCCTCGCGGGTGAAGTAGAGCGGCCGCAGGTACTCCAGCATGCGGCGGGCGATCCGCTGCTGATGGGTGCCCAGCCGCGGGATGTCGAGGTCGGCCAGAGCGCCGACCTTGTGCTGCCTGCAGTGGTCGACCATTCTCTGGATATCCAAGAACCCCCAGAACGCGCCGTCGGTGGGCACCTGGGTGTGGTGGAAGACTCCCCATTTGATCTCTGCCTTCAGCAGCGGAGCGAGCCCCAGCAGCGACAGCGTTCCATCGACCCGGCGGCTCAGCTCCGCTTCGCCCAGCCAGCACTCGAAACGCATGCGGTCCTGGTAGGTGATCGTCACCGGCTTGCCGCGCTCGGCCCTCCACCGGCTCCAGTTCGGAGTCGGCTTGGCGCCACCCGGCTCGCCGGCCCTGCGATAAGCACAGACATGCCGGTAACACAGGCCCAGCGGATGCTCAGCCGTGTAGGGGCAGCCGATCACCTGGCACTGGCCGAAGGAAGGGAGCGGCCGGGCCTTGGCCAGCCACTCCTCGAACCTCACCTCGACCCCCTTCTTCAACCAGCCCTGCCGGTAGCTGTGCCATCGGCCGGCGTGAAGAAAGCACAGCTCGTAGGAGCTCCAGGCGGGCAGGTGCGGGCAGACCACACACATCCGGCGATCCAGATGGCCTCCGCGGGCCTTCAGCGGCTGAAGGGACTTCACGAACTCGGGCCGGTTGCGCGCTCCGGCCGCCCTCGCCTCCCGCCACTGTGTGCGGTGAGCGTCACACAACCCTCGCCCCTGGGCGGCTGCTCGCTCGCAGTCCACGACATCACAGCGCCAGCCGTAGGCCGGGTGATCACGCTCGACCCGGATCACGTCCTCCCGGAAAAGCGGGTCGAAGGACGGCGCCGCGATCAGCGCCTCCAGCACCTCCAGCCGGTCCCGCCCCGTGCGGCCGTCGCCCTGGCCAGCCAGGGGCAGCAGCACCGGAGCAAACACGCCGGTCACTGTCCCTCACCCCAGACCGCCTCGAGCGCCGCCCCGAACTCAGGCGAATGCAAATCCGGATGCCCGTAGACCTCATCGACCATCCGCGCCGACGACCAGTTGCCCACGGCCTTGGCCACGAACGGATCCCCGCCGCTGGCGTCCAGGACCTTGTTCGTGAACTCGTGCCGGAACGCCTTTGGCACGATCCGCCCCGGCAAATCCGCCCGACGCCCCGCGCGGCGGAGCATCCCCCGCGCGGCCGCCGCCGACCACGGCTCCCCCGCCCGAGGTCCCTCCAGCTGAATCAGCAGCATCCCGTGCCCGCCGGCCAGGCGCCGATACTCGGTCGTCATGTAGGCGAAGTAGCTGCTCATCATCGCCGAGCTGGCCCGGTAGATCTCCCCACCCGTGATCACCCCGTCGACCAGACTCCACTGGGGCTTGATCTTCGCCGTCGCCCGGTTCGGATTCCCCCACCGGTGACAGACATGCAGATGAGGGCTGCGGCACTCACCGCACTCCGCGTTCTCCCGCAAATGCAGGTCCACCAGGTGCAAGCCGGTCAACCCGCCGATCCGCAGGCTCGTGTCCGACAGCCAGGTCACCACCATCGCATCCCGGGCCGACCGCACGTTCCCCAGCAGCTCAGGCTTCGCACCTTCAGGGAGCATCTTCGGATGCCGCCTCTTCGCGGGGCGTGAACGTTTCAGCGGGTTGGCCGGCATCGACGTCACCACGTGCCCCAGCATCAGGCGGCTGCGGTCGGCGCGAGTCGGCAGCCGCCTGACATCCAGCTCGTCGAGCAGCCGGTCGTTCACCCCGCCCACCGAGCACTGGTGAACGTAGAAGCCCTTCAGGCAGGCCGCGAGCACCTCCAGGGCCGAGTCCCCGTACGGACGCTTCGGCGGCACCCGCCACGGCTGACCGAACGGCATCGGAACCTGGGCCCCCACCGCCCCCATGTAGCGGTGAAGATCCAGAATCCTCACCGACTCCGTCCGAAGACCTTCCCGCACCCGCCACCGCAGATGATCCACCAGGAAGTAGGCGTAGGTCCTCTGCGTCCCCCGGCCCTCGAACTGACGCAGGAAGCCATCCGCCTCCTCGTCCACCAGCCCGTCCGGCCACAAGATCGTGTAGGAGTAACCACCGCCAGCCCTCGGGATCTCCTGAACCCTCAGGTCCCCCAGCACCATTCCGCCAGCCACACCAACTCCTGACCCCGCACTCCCGTACGTGCAGGATCATGCCGAGCCGATTGGTAAACCATGCCAAACACGCTCGAACCACCACTCTGACGAACCATCAGGAAGATGGATCAGTGGTCAGTAAAGTCCATGAAGAGCACGCCGCGGTGGGCCAGGGAGACGGCGCCCGGGCGCGGCAGCCCGCTGCCGCCGCCGACGAGCGAGGGCATGGACGCCGAGTGGTGCGGAGCGCAGTACGGGGCCCGGTCGAGGAGGGGCTGGCCCGCGGGAAGAGTGCCCGCTACGGAGTGCACCGCGGTGACCTCGAGGGACTCCTGGGAGGTGAGGGGCGGCAGGAGGCCGGGCAGCCGCTCCGCGAGCATGGTCTTGCCTGCTCCGGGCGGGCCCTGGAGGAGGAGGTGGTGCCGCCCGGCGGCGGCCACTTCGAGGGCCATCCGGGCCCTGGCCTGCCCTGCTACCTCGGCGAGGTCGGGCCGGCGCTCCCCGTGCACGACCCCCGTGCCCAGCCCCGCCCCGGGGACCGAGAGCCCGGCGAGCATCGGATCCGGGCTGCCCTCCTGCAGCGGCTCCTCCTCGGGCACCGGCTCGTCCGTCAGGACGGCGATCAGCTGGCGCAGGCTGCGGATGCCGAGCACCGAGACGCCGGGCACGAGGGACGCCTCGGCGGCCGTGCGCTCGGGGACGACCACCTGCCGGTAGCCCGCGTCGGCCGCGGCCAGGACCGCCGGGAGAATGCCTTGCACCGGGCGGACGCGGCCGTCGAGGCCGAGCTCCCCGATGAGCACCAGGTCGGCGATCTCCCGGGGATCGAGGCGCTCCGCGGCGGCCAGGACGGCGCAGGCGACGGCGAGGTCGAAGCCGCTTCCGCCCTTGGGGACGGCCGCGGGGCTCAGGCCCACGGTCAGCTTCTTCTGCGGCCATTCGGCGCCGGAATTCACGACGGCCGCGCGGACTCGGTCCTTGCTCTCCACGAGGCTCTTGTCGGGCAGGCCGACGAGGGTGAAGGCGGCAACGCCCGGCTCCAGGTCGGCCTGGACCTCGACCACCACTCCCTCGACCCCGACCAGCGCCACCGAACACGTACGGGCGAAGCCCATCACGCCACCCCCTTGGCGTGCTCCACGGCGGGGGCTCCCCGGTCGGGGACGATCACGCCTACCAGGTCGATCCGCACGCCGCCCGCGGGCGGTCCGCCGTGCCGCGCCAGCCAGCGCTCGGCGAGCCGGCGCAACCGGTCTGCCTTCGCCGGGGTGACGGCGGCCATCGGGTGTTCGTAGGCACCGGTGCGGCGGGTCTTGACCTCGCACACCACCAGGGTGTCGGCCTCCATGGCCACGATGTCGATCTCGCCCTCGCGGCATCTCCAGTTCCGTTCGAGGACGACGATGCCGGCCTGGGCCAGCCGGCGGACGGCGAGATTCTCGCCGTAGCGACCGAGTGCTTCTCGGGCGTTCACGGGCACCACCTCCGGCGCCCACCGTGCCGCCGGCCCCCGGAATTGTTGGATCTTGGTGGATTACCCGCCGGTTGTGGAGAACTCAGCCACCCGGAAGGTCGAGGTCGCTCTTGTTCAGCTCCTCGATGTTCACATCCTTGAACGTGAGCACCCGCACCTGTTTCACGAACCGGGCCGGGCGGTACATGTCCCAGACCCAGGCGTCGGCCATCGAGACCTCGAAGAAGACCTCGCCCTGGACGGAGTGCACCTGCATCTCGTAGTCGTTGGTGAGGTAGAAACGACGCTCGGTCTCGATCACGTATTTGAACAGACCGACGACATCGCGGTACTCCCGGTAGAGCTTCAGCTCCATCTCGGTCTCGTACTTCTCGAGGTCCTCGGCGCTCATGGCATGTTCCCCTTCAGCCGTGCGTCCCCCCCATTGTGCGTCAGGCGCGCTCCGTCTCCAGGAGCACCGGCGTACGCGGGGGTCCCTCGTCGAGCAGCGTACGCAGCAGCCCGGCGAGCCTGGTCGGATACACCGTCTCACGGGTCGCGAGAAGTTCCTCGCAGGTCCACCAGCGCAGCCCCGTGACGCTGCGCCGCTCCAGTTCCGTCCCGCCGCCGGTCCACTTCCCGGGCTGCGCGGTGCGGGCCAGGAAGTAGCGCTCGTCCTGGTCCCAGCGGCGGCCGTCGAAGGGGAAGGAACAGGTGCGGCACCACAGGACGGGGCCCAGGTCGATCTCTGTGATCCCGGTCTCCTCGGCCAGCTCCCGGCGTGCCGCCTGTTCCCAGCTCTCGGCACCCTCCAGGCCGCCGCCCGGGGTGAACCACCAGGTCGTCGTGGGGTCGCCCGGTTCGTAGCCGTGCATCAGCAGGATGCGGTCGTCCGGGTCGAGCAGGACGACCCGTGACGCCCTGCGCGGCTCGCCCGCTCCGGTGGGCACCTCCCCCACCGTGCGGGCGGGCCCTTCCTCAGCCATGGGCGGGCACCTCCTCCCTGCGCCTCGGCGTCACGAAACGCGCCACGGGCCCGTACGCCGCGCCGCCCAGGATGAGCACCGCGCCGGCGACCACGGCCGCCAGCACCAGGGGCAGCGGGCCGGGCTGCGAGGTGCCTCCCGGGAGGGCGGCGAAGGACTCGGGTCTGTCCATCATGCCCCAGCCGCCCACGGGCCAGGCAGTGGCGTCCACGCGGGCCTTCACGGCACCGCGCGGCACGGAGCCGTGGGAGGCGTCGGTGAGGTGGCCCCGGGAGTCCACGGAGTCGTTGCGGTGGTCTCCGAGCAGGAAGAGCTGCCCCTCGGGGACGGTGGCGGAGAAGGTGGTGGGCGACGCCGGGCCGTTGGCCTGCAGATACGGTTCCTCGATCGGTTTGCCGTCGACCGTGAGGCGCCCTTGCGCGTCACAGCAGGCCACGGTGTCGCCGCCCGTGCCGACGACCCGCTTGACCATCGGGGAGTCGCCCCAGACCTTGTCCTTGAAGACGACGATGTCCCCGCGCCGCACGTCGCCGCCGTCGATGCGCTGGGCGAGGACCCGGTCGCCCCGCCCGATGGTCGGCGCCATGGAGTCGGTGGGGACGGTGTAGGGCTGGTAGAGCAGGGCGCCCCAGACGAAGCCACCGAGGAAGAGCACACAGCCGACGGCCACGGCCAGCCCGGACAGCATCCTGCCCGCGCGGCCGTGGCCGTCGTCCGTACGTCCCGCTCCGCTCATCCCAGTGCTCCCGCCCCGCGTAGAAGATCGGATTCCGCATGCCCAGGGGCACGGGAACCGCACACTACCGGGCGGTATGCAGGCGAGTCAGCCCTTCGGGAGGCTCTGCCGGTCAGTCCCTGGGGGCGCTCCGGAGGGTGAGCCCCTCGGTGCCGCTCCGTGCGGCGAGCTTGCGCCGGCGCCACAGGACGAGCGGCACCGCTCCGGCGAGCCCGAGCGCGGAGGGCGCGGCCGCGGCGGCGGCGTTCAGCCCCGGCTGGTCGAAAGTGCCGGGAACGCCGAGGAAGGACCAGCGGTTGATCGGCCAGGCGACCACGAAGGCGCGGCCCACGACATCGGGCACCGGGACGAAGCCGTGGTCCTGGTTCGGGTGGTAGCGCGAGTCCAGGGAGTTCTGGCGGTGGTCGCCCATCACCCAGAGCTTGCCCTTGGGCACCTTGATCGGACCGAAGGGCTGGTCGTCGCACGGGGTGTTGTCGGGGAAGAGGTAGTCCTTCTCCGACAGGGCCTTGCCGTTGACCTTGACCGGGCCGCCCTTCTGGCACTCCACGGTGTCCCCGCCGACCGCGATGACCCGCTTGATGAGGTCCTTCTCCTCGGCCGAGGGCATGAGGCCGATGAAGCTGAGGACCTTCTGCACGCCGCCGCCCAGCGGGCCGGGCTGGGGCGTCTGGGCCTCGTCCCCGAGCCAGTTGTCCGGGTCGTGGAAGACCACGACCTCACCGCGCTCGGGCTCGGCGCCGAACCACGGGGTGAGCTTGTCCACCAGCACGCGGTCCCCGCGCTGGAGGGTGTTCTGCATGGAATCCGACGGGATCGAGAACGCCTGCACCAGGAACGTCTTGATCAGCAGTGCGAGGACCAGGGCGATGCCGATCAGTATCGGCAGCTCTTTCCAGAAGGACCGCTGCTTCTTGGGGGCCGCACCACGCGGGCCCTCTTCGTCCGCTTCCGGCTCGGGGCTCACGCCTTCGCCGTCCGTCCGCGCCGGTCCGCCCGCAGCCTCCTGGGATGCCTGGGACATGGCCTCCGCCGGCACGCCCGCCCCTGGCGACCCGTCAGCCTCCCCGGGCCGCTTCTCGGGCTCTTCGTGACCGGACCGTGCGCCGACCGCCAAGTCCCCCACATCCACTCCTCTCGCTCCGCTCTCCACGCTGCGGGCCGCCGTACACACGATGCAGGCCCACCACTCCCATAACGAGCGGGAGTTCCGCAGGGGTCGGGAGTTGGATCAATCCTTGCTGATCCATGAAGGACACACTATGCGCCGGACCGCGTGCTCGCGTCTCCGCCGGCGGCGCGTCATCGACCGTTGCGAAAGTGTCTCTTTCGGACAGCTGTCGCCAGTGGCCCAGGGGCCACGCGATCACGACCGCACGGCCGACGACCAGCTCCTGCGGCACGGTGCCCTGTCCGGGATCGTCCAGGTGGAAGCGGGAATCAGCCGAGTTGGAGCGGTGGTCGCCCATCACGAAGTAGCGGTCCTGAGGCACCCGCACCGTGAAGTCGAGCTTCGAGGGGGCGTTGTCGGGGTGCAGGTAGGGCTCGTCGAGCGGCGTTCCGTTGACCGTGATTTTGCCGTTCGTGTCGCAGCACTTGACCGTGTCACCGCCGACGCCGATCACACGCTTGATCAGATCCTGCTCGTTCGCGGACGGAAGCAGGCCGATGAAAGTCAGCAGTTGTTTGGCTTGTTTGACGCCCACCGGGTCGGGCCCGGTCTTCAGCTGCTCCCCGTCCAGCCAGCCGCCGGGGTCCTTGAAGACGATGACGTCACCGCGCTGGGGCCGGGAGCCGAACCAGGGGGTCAGCTTGTCCACCAGGACGCGGTCGCCGATCCGGATGGTCTGCTCCATGGAGCCGGAGGGGATGACGAACGCCTGCACCAGGAACGTCTTGAACACCAAGGCGATCAGGAGCGCGACCGCTATGAGGATCGGCACTTCCTTGACCGCAGAGCGGCGCCGGCGCCGTTTGACCCGCCGCGCCGCCTTCCGCCGCGCGGCACGGCCGCCCGTGGCCGCGCCCGCTCCCAGTGCTCCCGCATCCGCCGGGCCCGCGGGGCCCGGCAGCGTACGTCCCCTGCTACCCACCCGGCCTCCCGCTCCGTCCGGCGGGCCTCCCCGTGTGTCCGGCGGAGGCGTCGGCTTCCGGCACGCGCGCGTAGACGTCGGGACGCTTGAGTTCGGTCATCCGCCCGAACGGCCAGCCGATCCAGTCGGCCCGCCCGACGACCCTGCTCACCGGCACCATGCCGCCGCCGGGCTCCCCCAGGTGGTCACGGGAGTCGCGGGAGTCGCCCCGGTGGTCGCCCATCACCCACAGCTTGCCCTCGGGGACCACGGCGTCGAAGGGCACGCGTGAAGGCGCGTCGCCCGGGTAGAGGAATCCCTCGTCCACCGGGTGGCCGTTGATCTGCAACCGGCCGCGCGCGTCACAGCAGGTGATCCTGTCGCCCCCGACGCCCACCACGCGCTTGATGTAGACGGTCGCCGCGGGCCCCATGAGGCCGACGGACGAGGCCCCCTTGCGGATCAGCGCCGCCGCCGGGTTCTCCGCCGGCACGTCGTGGAGGAAGGAGTCGGTGCCGTCGAAGACCACCACGTCGCCCCGTTCCGGCTTGCCCCCGAAGCTGTAGGCGAGCTTGTTGACGAGCACCCGGTCGCCCACCCGGAGGGTGTTCTCCATCGACCCGCTGGGGATCAGGAAGGGCTGCACCACGTAGCTGCTGAGCAGCAGCAGGAAGACCAGGCAGAGCGTCAGCAGCACACCCGCACGGCGCAGGGGGCCGCCGCCTCGCAGCCACGCCCCGGCGGCCTTGGCCCAGGCGGCCGGGGAGGCGGGAAAACGCGAGGAGCGCGACCCCTGCTCCGCGCCCTCTGCGGGGCGGGGAGAGCGGTCGCGCTCCGAAAGCTGTACGTCGGTGTCCATCGAGCCGAAAGCCTATCCGGCCAGGCGCGGACGCCGGACGGAAGCTCAGTTGTCGCGCTTCTCCTTGATCTTCGCGGCCTTGCCGCGGAGCTCACGGAGGTAGTACAGCTTGGCGCGACGGACGTCACCGCGGGTGACGAGCTCGACCTTCTCGAAGATCGGGCTGTGCACCGGGAAGGTGCGCTCGACGCCGACGGAGAACGAGACCTTGCGGACCGTGAAGGTCTCGCTGACGCCCGCGCCCTGGCGGCGGATGACGACACCCTTGAACTGCTGGATACGGGAGCGGTTGCCCTCGATGACGCGGACGTGGACGTTCACGGTGTCGCCGGGGCGGAAGGCCGGGACGTCGGTGCGCAGCGACGCGGCGTTGACGTTGTCGAGCAGGGAGGACATGTTCGTCTGCTTCCTCGCCGATGCCACAGGTCATCAGCGGAATTCGTACTGAAGTGGGGATGGTGCCGGCACACCGGGCGAGCGTCGTTCCCCCTGTGGCAGGGGCGCACGCCGGGCGCAAGGCAACGGCTTATTCTTCCACGTCCGGGGCCACTCGCCCAAATCGGCCGTCGGGGCCGGGGCCCCAGCCCAGGATCGAGAGGATCTCGCGGTCCTTCTTGTCGAAGGCGGCGGGGTCCGCGCGCTCGATCAGATCGGGGCGGTTGCGCACCGTGCGCCGGAACGCCTCGTCGCGGCGCCACCGGGCGATCTTGCCGTGGTGGCCGCTGAGCAGGACGTCGGGGATGCCGCGGCCGCGCCACTCCGGGGGCTTGGTGTAGACGGGGCCCTCGAGGAGGTCGGCCATGGCGCCCGGGGCGAAGGAGTCGTCGCGGTGCGACTCGGCGTTGCCGAGCACACCGGGGAGCAGCCGGGCGACGGCCTCGACCATGACGAGGACGGGGGCCTCGCCGCCGGCCAGCACGTAGTCGCCGATGGATACCTCGCGGACGTCGAGGCGGTCGCCGTACTCCTCGATGACCCGGCGGTCGATGCCCTCGTAGCGGGCGGGGGTGAAGACCAGCCACTGCTTCTCGGAGAGCTCTACCGCGAGCTCCTGGGTGAAGGGCCGGCCGCTGGGCGTCGGGACGACGATCACGGGCCGCCCCTCGCCCGACTCGATGATCGAGTCGAGAGCCTCGCCCCAGGGCTCCGGCTTCATGACCATGCCGGGGCCGCCGCCGTACGGGGTGTCGTCGACGGTGTTGTGCTTGTCGTGCGCCCACGCGCGCAGGTCGTGCACGCGGACGTCGAGCTGGCCCCGTGCCCGCGCCTTGCCGACGAGCGAGACGTTCAGCGGCTCGAGGTACTCGGGGAAGATCGTGACGACGTCGAGGCGCATCAGGCGTCGCCCCGCTCGGAGCCGCTCTCGCTGCCCTTCTCGCTGCCGTTCACGGAGCCGTCCGCGGAACCGGCCGGGGAACCCTGTCCCGCCTCATGCTCCGCCTCAGGCCCTGCCTCATGCCCCGCCTCACGCGACGAAGCGATCTCCGCCTCGTCGGTGTCGATCAGGCCTCGCGGCGGGTCGATGACGGCGCGCTGCTCGTCGAGGTCGATCTCCGTGACGATCTCGGAGACGAAGGGGATCATCACCTCGGCCCCGTCGGGCCGCTCCACGATGAAGAGGTCCTGCGAGGGCAGGTGGGAGATCTCGGTGATCCGGCCGATGACGGTGCCGTCGACCGTGACGACCTCCAGGTCCATCAGCTGGTGGTCGTAGAACTCCTCCGGGTCCTCCGGGGTCTCCTCCGGGTCCACCTCGGCGATGAGGAGGATGTTACGGAGCGCCTCCGCGGCAGTGCGGTCGCCCACGCCCGCGAAGCGCAGCAGGAGCCGCCCGCTGTGCACGCGGCCGGACTCGATGGTCAGCGGCCCCGCGACGGCGGGGTCCGTGGCCAGGACGGCGCCGGGGCCGAGCCGGAGCTCGGGCTCGTCCGTGCGCACCTCAACCGTGACCTCGCCCCGGATGCCGTGGGCGCGGCCGATCCTGCCGACTACGAGCTGCATGTTTCCTTCTCTGCTCTCCGTACGCGACAACGGGCCGGGAAGGGCCCAAGCCCTTCCCGGCCCGTGCCGGTGCTCAACCGCTTCTCAGCGGACCTGATCCACGTCGACGAGGTCGACGCGGATGCCACGGCCGCCGATGGCGCCCACGACGGTGCGCAGGGCACGCGCGGTGCGGCCGTTGCGGCCGATCACCTTGCCGAGGTCGTCCGGGTGAACCCGGACCTCCAGCACGCGCCCACGGCGCAGGTTGCGCGAAGCGACCTGCACCTCGTCGGGGTTGTCGACGATGCCCTTCACGAGGTGCTCAAGGGCCTCCTCGAGCATCCTCAGGCCTCGGTCGACTCAGCGGACTCGGCCTCAGCGGCCTCGTCCTTCTTCTCCGACTTCTTCGCCTTCGGGGTGATGGCCTCACCCTTCGCCTCGCCCGCGGCGCTCACGACGGCGTCGAAGAGACCGCTGTGGTCCTTCTTCGGCTCGGCGACGAGCATCGGGGCCGGGGCCGGCAGGCCCTTGAACTTCTGCCAGTCGCCGGTGACCTTGAGGATGGCCATGACGGGCTCGGTCGGCTGCGCGCCGACACCCAGCCAGTACTGGACACGCTCGGAGTCGACCTCGATGCGCGAGGGGTTCTGCACCGGGTGGTACAGACCGATCTCCTCGATGGCCCGGCCGTCACGGCGGGTACGGGAGTCGGCGATGACGATGCGGTAGTGAGGCGAACGGATCTTGCCCAGACGCTTCAGCTTGATCTTGACTGCCACGGGAGTGGTGTCTCCTGGTCTTGACGTGGTTGGGCACAACGAGATGCCACGTGGGGTTGCGGTACTCGGATGCCCGATGGACGCGCCAGCCGGAGGAGAGAGGGGTCCTATGCGACTGTCGAGTACAGCGTCCCATTGTGCCACACCCCTCCAGGTCAGCCGACCGTGACCGCCTCCGGAATCCGGAAGGGCTGCCCGCAGCCACCGCACATGATCGGCGCCTGGGCGAGCACGGAGGGCACGACGCGCACGTTCCGGCCGCAGTCGCACACCGCCTTGACCCGTACCCCGCCGCCGGACGAGCCGTGCCGCGCCGCCGGCCCGCGGAACGTCCGCGAGGTGTCGGCGGTGGTGGCGACCGTGTGCGCCTTGAGGGCGCGCTGCAGTCTGTCGATCGTGGGACGGTAGCGCTTGCGCGCCTCCGGGTTGAGCACGACCAGGGAGAAGCCGCTGCTGGGATGCGGATCCTCGCTGTGGTCGAGTCCGAGCTCCTCGGCGATCGCCAGGAACCGGCGATTGTGGTAGCGGCCTGCGCGAGAGGTGTCACGGACACCGCGGGCGGCCGCGATGCCGTGCACTGCCTCGTGCAGCAGCCGTTCGAAGGAGAGCTCGGCGCCGCATGCGGACGACGACTCCCCGATCAGCGATTCGGGCGCGGCAAGATCCGGCAGCTCGGGGTGGTGCCGCTGAATGTCGGCCCACGCCTGCGCCAGCTCTGCGGCGAGAACAGGTGGTGTCGTGCTCACGTCGTGACAACGAGCCGGGACCGCCCGGTGTTCCGATACCGGGCCATCCCAAATAATTTGCACGTACCAGTCAGTTTCACGCTCATGCGTCCCGACGAGGGCGGGTGCGCAGATCTACGGAGAAGCCGCGCACCTGTTCGCAACCCGGGACGTACTGACTCATCAGTAAGCGCGCACCGGGGGGTGTGCGCCCCTACGGAC
>NZ_JBAMDC010000103.1:0-19140 GCF_036961605.1 Streptomyces sp. KLMMK | reverse complement strand
CGGTGCGGCCGCTGCACACGGCCCCGCTCGGCGCGCTGAGGTTCACCGGGCTGCGCATCGCGGAGCAGCCGTTCGCGATGAGGATCAGCAGGCTCGGTCTCGGCATGGTCGAGGAAGCCGCCGACGGCCTGCAGCTGGGGGTGTGAGCCGGTTGGTTCCCGAGCTCGCGGAGGGGGCGCTCGCCGGCCCTGCTCAAGACCCTGTTTATCGTCAGGAAGACGACTATGATCGCGTCATGCCCTACGACCCGTCGGCCTTTCCGCCCTTCGCTGTCACCGTCGACCTGGTCGTGCTCACCGTGCGCCGCCACGCGCTGTGCGCGCTGGCCGTCCGCCGCGGCGAGCCGCCGTACCAGGGCCGCTGGGCGCTGCCGGGCGGTTTCGTCCGGGGGGACGAGGACCTGACGACCGCGGCCGCGCGGGAGCTGGCCGAGGAGACGGGGCTGAACGCCCACGACCCGGCAGGCCCCTCGCCGGTCAACGCGGCCCACCTCGAACAGCTCGCCACCTACGGCGACCCGAAGCGGGACCCGCGCATGCGGGTGGTGAGCGTCGCGCACCTGGCGCTCGCGCCCGATCTGCCCGCCCCGCGCCCCGGGGGCGACGCGCACAGCGTGCGCTGGGCGCCGGTGGAGGACCTGCTGGACCAGGAGGTCGGCTACGGCCGCGACGGCGAGCAGGTGACCCCCCTCGCCTTCGACCATGCGCAGATCCTCGCCGACGGCGTCGAGCGCGCCCGCTCGAAGATCGAGTACTCCTCGCTGGCCACGGCCTTCTGCCCCCAGGAGTTCACCGTCGGCGAGCTGCGCCGGGTCTACGAGGCGGTGTGGGGCGTGGCTCTGGACCCGCGCAACTTCCACCGGAAGGTGACCGGCACGCCCGGCTTCCTGGTCCCCACCGGCGGCACCACGACACGCCAGGGCGGCCGTCCCGCCCAGCTCTTCCGGGCCGGCGGGGCCACGCTCCTCAACCCGCCCATGCTGCGCCCCGAGGCCTAGTCCCGCCCGGATCGCGTGCTTCCCGGCCACCCCGTGATCCGGCATGCCCGGGGGCGGGACACGCCTCACAACTGCCTACATTGCGTAGCAAATAGGACATAGCGGGTTACGGTGCTGCCGTACCTCCCCGCAGTTCCTCCGCGCCCTCGGCCGCCTCGGTCACCGAGCGGGCCGAGGGGTGCCGCCGAGCCGTCTCACGCCCCGCGAGAGAAGCCATGATCCAGGCCATCGGACTCACCAGCGCCCCCCAGCGCAACCGGTTCCCCGCCGTCGACGACCTCACCTTCGAGGCCCGCCCCGGCCGGGTCACCGTCCTGCTCGGTGACCACGGAGCGGGCAAGACCAGTGCCCTGCGCCTCCTCCTCCGCCTCGACCCCGGCCGCGGCGTCGCGCTCTTCCGCGGCCGCCCCCTCGACCGGGTCCCGCACCCCACCCGCGAGATCGGCGTCGTCCTCGGGGACGTTCCCGGTCACCCGGCCCGCAGCGCCCGCGGGCACCTGCGCATGCTCAGCGCCGCGGCCGGCGTCCCCGCCGAGCGCGCCGACGACGTCCTCGAGGTCGTCGGCCTGACAGGCCTCGCCGGCCAGCACCTCGGCGACTTCTCGCTGGGCATGGACCGGCGCCTCGGCATCGCCGCCGCCCTCCTCGGCGATCCGCACACCCTCGTCCTGGACGAGCCCGCGCACGATCTCTCGCCCCGCGAGACCGCCTGGCTGCACGGCATGCTGCGGGCCTACGCGGACCACGGCGGCGCCGTGCTCGTCACCTCGCAGGATCCCAAGGAGGCGGCCCGCATCGCCGACCGGGTCGTCACCATCGACGACGGCCGCCTCGTCGCCGACCAGGAGGCCGCCGAGTTCTCCCGGACCCGGCTGCGGCCGCGTGTCGCCGTCCAGTCGCCCCTGGCCGCCCGCCTCGCCCACGCCCTCACCTCCGAGGCCGACCAGGCGGCGGCCGCCGAGGGACTGCAGGCCGTGGAGGTCGTGCAGGAGGGCGGCAGCCGGCTGTCGGTCTACGGCAGCACCTGTGCAGCCGTCGGAGAGACGGCCTACCGGCACGGCATCCTCGTCCACCGGCTGACCGAGGAGATCGGCGACAGCGGCCCCGTGCCCCCGCTGCTGCGTGCCGACGGCCGCCGGGCCGACTCCGCTGCGCCGCCGCCCGGCACGGCGCCGCCGGAGGCTGCTGCGGACACTCCCGCAGACCCCTGTGCGGATGCACAGGACGGCTCCTCGCCCGCCGGGGAAGCGGAGCCCTCCGGCCGCCCCGGCCCCGTCGTGCGGTCCGCACACGCGGGCACGCCCGGCACCGCCGTTCCGCCCGAGCTCGCCGTGGAGCTCCCCCGTGTTCACCCGCGTCTCCCGGCCCCCGACCCCGCGTGGCCGCTGCGTTACGAGCTGCGCCGTGCCACCGGCGTGCGGACCGGCTGGATCGTGGCGGCCGCCGCGCTCGCGGCCTCCCTGCTCGTGTCCGTCCTCCTCGCGCGGGCGGGATCCGCCCCGGCGCCCCGCGTGCTCACCGGCTGGCCCGCCCTGCTGCCGTTGCCGCCGGCGGTCTTCGGGGCGGGGCTCATCGGCGCGATGGCCTTCGGCCAGGAGTTCCGCTATCCGGCCCTCGCCCCCGACCAGGGCACCGTCCCGCGCCGGCTCGGCCTGCTCGCCGCCAAGCTCGCCGTCAGCGCCGTGGCGGCCGTCCTCCTCGCCCTCGCCTCCCTCTTCCTCGACGCCGGCGTCCTCGGGCTGCTCTTCGGCGACGAGGTCGTCTCCCTCCCGCGCGACTGGGCCGTTCTGCTCGCCGGCTGGGCCGCGCTCACCCTGGGCTGCGCGTGGGCGGGGCTGCTGGCCGCGGGGCTCTTCCGGTCGGCGGCGCTCGGGCTGGTCGCGGTGCTCGCCGTGCCGACGCTCGTGGTGCCGGTCCTGGGCAGCGTGCTCGCCGAGCCCGCGGCCCGCTCGCTCGTGGGGCTCCCGGAGCGGCTGCGCGCGGCCGCGATCGTGCAGTGGCCCTCGGGCATGGACCGGGGTGTCTCGACCGCCCTGCGGCTGGTGTCGCAACCGGTCGGCTGGGCGCTCGCCTTGTCACTCACGGCACTTCTCGGGGCCTACGTCCTCGCGGTGTTCCGCGGCAGGCCGCGATGAGGGCCGCCGCCGCGGGGCCGCGGACCCCCGACGCCCCGTCCCACGTGCGGAGTTGGCAGGCCGCGACCATCACGCTCCGCATGCGATCCGTCTCGGAGAGTGCCCGATTCTGTCCGTTTGGCCGTCAATTGTGAGGTAATGGGCGATCACCCTTTCGTGTGCTTTTCACCAAAGACCTCAAGGGACTTCGAGGTGTCGCCGACAAAGGAGGCGTGAGTACCCTTGCGCACACCATGATGACCGCGGCTCGCCCCGCCGACTCCGGCCTCGCAGGCCCGGGCGAGCTTGACCGTTACTCCTACGCGGAGGCCTCCGGGCACGACCGCGGGGCCCCGCCGGCCTGGGACGGCGAGGCCGAGCTCAGCCGCGCCGGCCGCCGGGCCGCCGGCAGCCGGGGCCGGGGCCTGCACGGCCAGCTCGTGCAGCAGCTCGGCCAGATGATCGTCTCCGGGGACCTGGGCGCCGACCGCCCGCTCGTCCCCGAGGAGATCGGGCAGCGCTTCGAGGTCTCCAGGACCGTCGTCCGCGAATCCCTGCGCGTCCTCGAGGCCAAGGGCCTCGTCAGCGCGCGCCCCAACGTGGGCACCCGCGTCCGCCCCGTCAGCGACTGGAACCTCCTCGACCCCGACATCATCGAGTGGCGGGCCTTCGGCCCCCAGCGGGAGGACCAGCGCCGCGAGCTGTGCGAGCTGCGCTGGACCATCGAGCCCCTCGCCGCCCGCCTCGCCGCCGGTCACGGCCGCGAGGACGTCCAGCAGCGCCTGGCCGACATGGCCGAGATCATGGGCCACGCGCTGGCCCAGGGTGACTCCCTCACCTTCACGCGCGCCGACGCCGAGTTCCACTCCCTGCTCCTGCAGGTCGCCGGCAACCGCATGCTCGAGCACCTCGCGGGCATCGTCTCCTCCGCCCTGCACGTGTCGGGCGCGCCCTCCGGCGGCTGCGACCGCCCCACCGAGGCCGGTGTCGGACACCACCTCCGCATCGTGGACGCCGTCGGCGCGGGCGACGGAGCCGGGGCCGAGGCCGCGATGAGGCAGCTGCTCATCGCCCACCCGGACGTCGAGCGCGTGGTGCCCGCGCCCCGCGAGCACTGACCGCGGAGAGGAGCGGGACGGTACGGGTGGGTTCGTACGGAAGGGCCGCACGCGCCGGGCCGGGACAGGGCTCACGCGTGCGGCCGGATGCGCGACCGCACCCGTGAGCCGTCCGGTGGCGCCGGCGCCCCTCCCGGAACTCGGACCGGGACGCCAGGAAGTGGAGTGTTCTGTCCAGTTGAGCGGGCATTCACTCCGTTTTGGGGTGTGACTCGGGCCACGAGGATTGGGCGTAACGCTCCTTGAGGCAGTGCGATGACTAAAGAGGTGGTGGACGCGGAGGGAATACAGGCCTCGTCCGGGGCGCTGTGTCCGTCTGCATCTCATCACCCGCGCGCCGTCGGTTCATCCATGCCGGCGGTCGTCGGAACCGGTTCCCCGAGCAGGGCGGGCCGGGGCCGGAAGCCGTTTCCATCGTTCCGAGAGGTTGTTCGTGTCGGCCAGCACATCCCGTACGCTCCCGCCGGAGATCGCCGAATCCGAGTCTCTGATGGCGCTCATCGAGCAGGGAAAGGCCGAGGGGCAGATCGCCGGCGACGACGTGCGTCGGGCCTTCGAGGCTGACCAGATTCCGCCAACCCAGTGGAAGAATGTTCTGCGCAGCCTCAACCAGGTCCTCGACGAGGAGGGTGTGACGCTGATGGTCAGTGCCGCCGAGGCGCCCAAGCGCACCCGCAAGAGCGTCGCAGCGAAGAGCCCGGCGAAGCGCACCGCCACCAAGGCCGTCGCCTCCAAGACGGTCACGGCCAGGCAGACCGCGTCCTCGGCGTCCGCCACGTCCGCCTCGGCGGCGTACGGCGACGACGAGAGCGCGGAGGCGCCCGCCAAGAAGGCCGCCACCAAGAAGGCGGCGGCGAAGAAGACGGTGGCGAAGAAGACCGCCGTCAAGAAGACGGCGGCCAAGAAGACCGCCGCGAAGAAGGACGCCGACGAGCTCCTCGACGAGGACCTCGTCGACGAGACCCCGACCCCGGGCAAGGGCGAGGAGGAGGACGAGACCGGCGAGAACAAGGGCTTCGTCCTCTCCGACGACGACGAGGACGACGCTCCCGCGCAGCAGGTCGCCGTCGCCGGCGCCACCGCCGACCCGGTCAAGGACTACCTGAAGCAGATCGGCAAGGTCCCCCTCCTCAACGCCGAGCAGGAGGTGGAGCTCGCCAAGCGCATCGAGGCGGGCCTGTTCGCCGAGGACAAGCTGGCGAACTCCGACAAGCTCGCCCCCAAGCTCAAGCGCGAGCTGGAGATCATCGCCGAGGACGGGCGCCGCGCCAAGAACCACCTCCTGGAGGCCAACCTCCGCCTGGTGGTCTCCCTGGCCAAGCGCTACACCGGCCGCGGCATGCTCTTCCTGGACCTGATCCAGGAGGGCAACCTCGGTCTGATCCGCGCGGTCGAGAAGTTCGACTACACCAAGGGCTACAAGTTCTCCACGTATGCGACCTGGTGGATCCGCCAGGCCATCACGCGCGCGATGGCCGACCAGGCCCGCACCATCCGTATCCCGGTGCACATGGTCGAGGTCATCAACAAGCTCGCGCGCGTCCAGCGCCAGATGCTCCAGGACCTGGGCCGCGAGCCCACCCCGGAGGAGCTGGCCAAGGAGCTCGACATGACCCCCGAGAAGGTCATCGAGGTCCAGAAGTACGGCCGCGAGCCGATCTCCCTCCACACCCCCCTGGGTGAGGACGGCGACAGCGAGTTCGGTGACCTCATCGAGGACTCCGAGGCGGTCGTGCCGGCCGATGCCGTGAGCTTCACCCTGCTCCAGGAGCAGCTGCACTCCGTCCTGGACACGCTCAGCGAGCGCGAGGCGGGCGTGGTCTCCATGCGCTTCGGCCTCACCGACGGCCAGCCGAAGACCCTCGACGAGATCGGCAAGGTCTACGGGGTGACGCGTGAGCGCATCCGTCAGATCGAGTCGAAGACGATGTCCAAGCTGCGCCACCCGTCCCGTTCCCAGGTCCTGCGCGACTACCTGGACTAGGACCGGACGGACGACGACGACCCCGCAGGGCCCGGCACCTCTCCCCGAGGAGCCGGGCCCTGCGGGCTGTACGGGTGACAGTGCGGCCGATCCGGAGGCATGCCGTCCAGGTTCCGGATGCGCCGATCGCCGTGCGGGTTGACTCTGGGTGTGCAAGGAACCCCGCAGAGTCAGGAGATCGTATGCGTTCGCTGAGCTGTCTGCTGGCCGGATCGATCGCCCTGGTCTTCGCGGTCCCGGCCCCGGCGGTGGCGGACCGTGCGGTCGTCGGAGGGCAGGCCGTGAGGGCCTCGGAGGCGCCCTGGGTGGTGGCGCTGGGCAGCCGGCAGCGGTTCGGGGCTGCCAGGGCCGGACAGTTCTGCGGCGGGGTCCTGGTGGGCCGCAGGACGGTCGTCACGGCGGCGCACTGCCTGAGCCGTGAGGTGCTCGGCGTCGACGTGAGCGAGGCGAGGGACCTGCGGGTCATCGTGGGCCGTGACGACCTGCGGGGTGCGGTCGGAGCCGAGGTGGAGCCGCGGGAGACCTGGGTCAACCCGGGGTTCGACCCGGGGACCAACGCGGGAGACCTGGCCGTGCTCACCCTGCGCAATCCGGTGCCGGAGAGCTATGTGATCCCGGTGGCGCAGCAGGGCGACGCCGCCTACCGGGTGGGCGCCAAGGCCACGGTCTACGGCTGGGGCGACGTGATCGGCAACGGCACGTACTCGGAGATCCTGCGCGGGGCGAGGGTGCGGGTCCTGCAGGACGCGGTGTGCGAGCGGGCGTACCCGGGGAGCGCCGACGGCGTCTTCCGGCGGGCCTCCATGCTGTGCGCCGGGATGCCGCTCGGCGGGCGGGACGCCTGCCAGGGGGACAGCGGCGGGCCGCTCGTGGCGCAGGGCAAGCTCGTGGGCCTGGTCTCCTGGGGGGCGGGCTGCGGGCAGCCGCAGTACCCGGGGGTCTACACGCGGATGTCGGCCTACACGGCGCTGGTGGCGGCGCACAGCGGCGAGGGCGCCGCGTCGGCCCAGACGCCGGCGGGGCAGGGCCGGCCTCCGGTCGGCCAGCCGGCCGCTCCCGCCGCTCAGCAGGGGGCCGCGGCGGCAGCGGCACCGCAGCCGCAGAAGCACGGGCGGCAGCAGCACCCCACCGCGAAGGTGCGCAAGAGCGTACGAGAGCGGGCGGCTTCCCCCGTGGTGGGGGCAGCCGCCCGCGGCTGTCCGGCTGTGAGGGGCCGGACCTCGCTCGTCGTCGGATGCGATGTGTCAGCGTTCCGCTACGGACTCAGCGGTCCTCTTCGGGCGCAGACGCCGGGGGGGCGGTGAGCCGCTCCGTCTCGTCCTGTATTTCCGCGGCGATCTTCTTGAGTTCTGGCTCGAACTTACGCCCGTGGTGGGCGCAGAAGAGCAGTTCACCGCCGCTCATGAGAACGACGCGCAGGTAGGCCTGAGCGCCGCACCGGTCGCAGCGGTCAGCGGCCGTCAGCGGGCTCGCGGGGGTCAGAACAGTAGTCACGTCGCCTCTTCTCTAGCTCGACGAGCTGTCGTACCAGGGTCAACATCCAACCAGGCCGAAAACGTTCCCGCTCGCGGCTTTTCCTCGAAAGTTCCTTCCGAGTCGCTTCCGGGTCGGTCAGATCTTGACGGTTGGCGGCGAATGAGCCGTATTGCGTAGGCCTACGGTTTCACATCGCTGGGGGCTTTCGTCCTCCCGGCCGGCTTGCCGGTGTTCTTGAGGACGTGCCCGGAGCCTAAATGGTTCATGCCTCCAAGGGAACGTGATGTGCACGTCACTCCATCGTGTCATCGAACGTGTGATCGATCACTGGACTAGCATGGGCGTTCCCACGGGTGGCTGCACAAAGGCTCTACCAGGCATCGGTACCCTCTGAACGGCAACCGGGCCGCCGGCCCACCCGACCGGGGCCGAAAAGAAATTCAGCGAGGAGCGAACCCGCGTGACCGCCGAAACGTCCGTGCCGTCCACTGCGCTGCTGACCGGGGCAGACCGGGACGGGTCCAACTACACCGCGCGGCACCTGCTCGTCCTCGAAGGCCTGGAAGCCGTCCGCAAGCGTCCCGGTATGTATATCGGCTCGACGGACAGCCGCGGCCTCATGCACTGCCTCTGGGAGATCATCGACAATTCCGTCGACGAGGCCCTGGGCGGCTACTGCGACCGCATCGACGTGATCCTCCACGACGACGGCTCCGTGGAGGTGCGCGACAACGGCCGCGGCATCCCCGTCGACGTCGAGCCCAAGACCGGGCTGTCGGGCGTCGAGGTCGTCATGACCAAGCTGCACGCGGGCGGCAAGTTCGGCGGCGGCTCCTACGCGGCGTCCGGCGGTCTGCACGGCGTCGGCGCCTCGGTGGTCAACGCGCTCTCCGCGCGCCTGGACGTCGAGGTCGACCGCAACAGCAGGACCCACTCGATCAGCTTCCGCCGCGGCGTCCCCGGCATCTTCACCGAGTCCGGCCCGGACGCCCCCTTCGACCCGGCCAACGGCCTGCTCAAGGGGAAGAAGATCCCCAAGGCGCGCGTCGGCACCCGCATCCGCTACTGGGCGGACCGGCAGATCTTCCTCAAGGACGCCAAGCTCTCCCTGGAGACCCTCTACGGGCGGGCCCGCCAGACCGCCTTCCTGGTGCCGGGGCTGACGATCGTCGTCCGCGACGAGCGCGGCATCGACGGCGAGCAGGCCACCGAGGAGGTCTTCCACTACGACGGCGGCATCAGCGAGTTCTGCGAGTACCTGGCGCAGGACAAGGCCGTCTGCGACATCCTGCGGCTGAACGGGCAGGGCACCTTCAAGGAGACCGTGCCGGTCCTGGACGACCGCGGCCACATGACCCCCACCGAGGTCACCCGCGAGCTGGGCGTCGACATCGCCCTGCGCTGGGGCACGGGCTACGACAGCACGGTCAGGTCGTTCGTCAACATCATCGCCACCCCCAAGGGCGGCACCCACGTGACGGGCTTCGAGCGCTCGATCACCAAGACCGTCAACGAGGTCCTGCGCTCGTCGAAGCTGCTGCGCGTCGCCGAGGACGACGTCGTCAAGGACGACGCCATGGAGGGGCTCACGGCGGTCGTGACCGTACGCCTGGCCGAGCCGCAGTTCGAGGGACAGACCAAGGAGGTCCTGGGCACCTCCGCCGCCTCCCGGATCGTGGCGAACGTGGTCGCGAAGGAGCTCAAGGCGTTCCTGACCTCCACTAAGCGCGACGCCAAGCAGCAGGCGCGGGCCGTCCTGGAAAAGGTCGTCGCCGCGGCCCGCACCCGTATCGCGGCGCGCCAGCACAAGGAGGCCCAGCGGCGGAAGACCGCCCTGGAGTCCTCGTCGCTGCCGGCCAAGCTCGCCGACTGCCGCAGTGACAACGTCGAGCGCAGCGAGCTGTTCATCGTCGAGGGCGACTCGGCGCTCGGCACGGCCAAGCTCGCGCGGAACTCCGAGTTCCAGGCGCTGCTGCCGATCCGCGGCAAGATCCTCAACGTCCAGAAGTCGTCGGTCTCGGACATGCTCAAGAACGCCGAGTGCGGCGCGATCATCCAGGTCATAGGAGCGGGGTCCGGCCGGACCTTCGACATCGACGCGGCCCGCTACGGCAAGGTCATCTTCCTCGCCGACGCCGATGTCGACGGCGCGCACATCCGCTGCCTGCTGCTCACCCTCTTCCAGCGCTACATGCGCCCGATGGTCGAGGAGGGGCGGGTCTTCTCCGCGGTGCCGCCGCTGCACCGTGTGGAGCTCACCCACCCCAAGAAGGGGCAGGACAAGTACATCTACACGTACTCGGACGCCGAGCTGCGGCAGACGCTGCTGGAGCTGGAGCGCAAGAACGTGCGCTACAAGGACTCCATCCAGCGCTACAAGGGTCTGGGTGAGATGGACGCCGACCAGCTGGCGGAGACCACGATGGACCCGCGCCACCGCACCCTGCGCCGGATCAACATCAGCGACCTGGAGGCGGCGGAGCGCGCCTTCGACCTGCTGATGGGCAACGAGGTGGCCCCCCGCAAGGAGTTCATCACGAACTCCGCGGCCACCCTGGACCGCTCCCGCATCGACGCCTGACCGCGTCCTTCCTCTTGCGGGGCCCGGCCCGGCCGGCCCCCGGAGTCATCCATCACCTGATGGGGTGAACGTCGGGGCGACGGCCGGGTCCGCATCCCGGCGCTCTGTCCATCCTTGGGTTCCCCGGCTGCGGGTGACGGCTGTCAACCGGGCAGTTGTCGACCGGGCCGGGATCCGAGGAGAGTGCGGTGGAGAAACACGACAGAGGCAGTACCGGAAGCACCCATGCCGGAACGATTCAGCCGGTCGGCGCCCTCTCCGCGCCGGACGTCTACAGCGAGGTCCAGCGCGGTGCGGCCTTCCAGGAAGTACGCAGCCGGTACCGCCGGTTCGCCTTCCCGGCGGTCGCCGCCTTCCTGCTGTGGTACCTGGCGTATGTGGTGACGGCCACCGCGGCTCCCGGCCTGATGGCCCGGCAGGTGGCGGGCGCGCTCAATGTCGCCATGCTCGCCGGGCTCGCCCAGTTCGCCACGGCGTTCCTGCTGACCTGGGCCTATGCCCGCCATGCACGGCTGCACCGCGACCCCGCGGCGCTGGAGCTGCGCTGGGCGGTCACCCTGGAGACCCGCCAGGAGCACGCCCGTCAGGAGCGAGCCCGCGAGCAGGACCGACGGGAGCGGATTCTCCAGGGGCAAGCCCGTCCGGAACGGGGCCTCCTCCTGCCGCCCGCCGGGGAGCCGGAGCCGCGCTGCGGGGCCCGGCCGGTCCGCGCCCGGGGTGAGCGCGCATGACGGGCACTCACCACGTCCTTGCGCTCGCGCTGTTCTGTGCCTTCGTCCTCGTCACGCTGGCCATCACCACCTGGGTGGGTCGCGAGCGCCGCGGCTCGCCGGAGGAGTTCTACGCGGGCGGGCGGCTCTTCAGCCCCATGGAGAACGGTTTCGCCATCGCGGGCGACTACATGTCCGCCGCCTCCTTCCTCGGCGTCACCGGCCTCATCGCCCTCTACGGCTACGACGGCATCCTCTACACCGTCGGCTTCCTGGTCGCCTGGCTCGTGGTGCTGTTCCTCGTCGCCGAGCTCGTGCGCAACTGCGGCCGGTTCACCCTCGCGGACGTCCTGGTCACCAGGCTGCGCGAGCGCCCGGTCCGGATCGCGGCCGGAGCCTCCTCCGTCACCGTCTCCGTGCTCTACCTCGTCGCCCAGATGGTCGGTGCGGGCAGTCTGATGACGCTGCTGCTGGGCGGGACCGGCGAGCGCGCCCGCGCCTGGACCGTCGTCGGCGTCGGCGTGCTGATGGTCGTCTACATCACCCTGGGCGGCATGCGGGCCGCCACGTGGATCCAGATCGTCAAGGCCGTCCTGCTGCTGGGCGGCACGGTCGCACTCACCGTCCTCGTCCTCCTGCGCTTCCACGGCGACCTCTCCGCCCTGCTCACCACGGCGGCCGGGCGCAGCGGCCACGGGCCGGCCTTCCTCGCCCCCGGCCTGAAGTACGGCGGCGGCTGGACCGCCCGGCTGGACTTCGTGAGCCTCGGCCTCGCGCTCGTCCTCGGCACCGCAGGGCTGCCGCACATCCTCTCGCGCTTCTACACGGTGCCCACCGCCCGCGCCGCCCGCCGCTCGGTCGTCTGGTCCATCGGGCTCATCGGCGGCTTCTACCTGATGACCATCGTGCTCGGCTTCGGCGCCGCCGCGGTCCTCGGCTCGGACGCCGTACGGGCCGCCGGTCCCGCCGGGAACAACGCCGTGCCGCTGCTCGCACTCGACCTGGGCGGCGGCGCCGGCTCCACCGGCGGCACGGTCCTCTTCGCCGTGGTCGCCGCCATCGCCTTCGCCACGATCCTCGCCGTCGTCGCCGGGATCACCCTGGCCTCCTCCGCCTCGGTCGCCCACGACCTGTACCGGACGCTGAGCCGCCGTGCCCGCACGCCCCGCAGCGAAGTGGCGGTCGCGCGCCTCGCGGCCGCCGGCACCGGCGCGGTGGCCATCGGGCTGGGGCTGCTCGCCCAGGACCTCAACGTCGCGTTCCTGGTCGGGCTCGCCTTCGCCGTCGCCGCCTCCGCGAACCTGCCGGTGCTCCTGTACACGCTCTTCTGGCGGCGGTTCACCACCCGCGGGGCGGTCTGGTCCGTCTACGGCGGCCTCGTCCCGGCCGTCGTGCTCGTCGTCCTCTCGCCGGTCGTCTCCGGCGGGCCGGGCGCGATCTTCCCCGGCGCGGACTTCGCGCTCTTCCCGCTGGAGAACCCCGGCCTCGTCTCCGTCCCGCTGGGCTTCCTCGCCGGCTGGCTCGGCACGGTGACCTCGTCCGAACCGGCCGACGCGGGCGGCCACGCCGAGACGGAAGTACGCTCGCTGACAGGAGCCGGCGCGGCGTAGCGGCAGGCCGCCCGGGCCCCCGCCGCGGGGCACGGTCCGCCGCGGGGCACGGTCCGCCGTGCGGCCCGGTCCGCCGTGCGGAGCGGCCCGGCCTCACCGCGGCGCGCAGGAGGCCCGCCTCAGCGGCCCGTCCAGGTGTAGCGGTGCTCCGGGCGCCCCGTCTCGCCGTACTTCAGGGTCAGGCTCAGCCGCCCTGATTCCTCCAGCCGCTTCAGATAGCGCTGCGCCGTCGATCGGCTCAGCCCCGACCGTGCCGCGACCTCGTGCGCCGACAGCGGGGACGCGGCGTCGGAGAGGACCTGGCGTATCAGCTCGGCCGTGGGAGCCGAGTGGCCCTTGGGCAGCGGCGTGCTGGTGGCCGCCGTGCGCAGGGTGCCGAAGATGCGGTCGACCTGGTCCTGTCCGGCCTCCTGCGCGTCGTCGAGGGTCCGGCGCAGCTGTGCGTACGCCTCCAGCTTCACCCGCAGGCCGGGGAAGGTGAACGGCTTGACCAGGTACTGCAGGGCCCCGTAGCGCATGGCGGCCTGCACGGTCGCGACGTCGCGCGAGGCCGTGACCATGATCACGTCGGTGAGGTCGCCGAGCTGCCGCAGCCGGCGGACCAGACCCAGGCCGGTCTCGTCCGGGAGGAAGTGGTCCAGCAGCACCAGGTCGATGCCGCCCTTCTCCAGCACGGCCATGGCCTGTGCCGCGTTGTGGGCCTTGGCGCCGACGCGGAAGCCGGGAACCCGCGCCACGTACGCGGCGTTGATCTCGGCGACGCGGAAGTCGTCGTCCACGACCAGGACCTCGATCATCGTTCACCTCTTCGAGCGAGCTGAGTGGGCCGGGTGGGCCGAGTGGGCGGGTAAGCGCAGCGCTTCGGGGAGTTCCACGGTGAACACGGCGCCGCCGCCGTCGCGTTCACCGGCCCGCACCGAGCCGCCGTACCGCTCGGCCAGCCGCCGTACGAGCGACAGGCCGAGGCCCCGGCGGCGGTGCGGGACGGCCTCTTTGGTGGACCAGCCGTCGGTGAAGACCAGTTCGCGGACCGCGGCCGGCACCCCGGGGCCGTTGTCCGCCACCCGGACGACGAGCGTCTCCCCGACGGCCCGCAGCTCCACTTCCACGAACGGCGCGTCGTGCGGCACGTTCCCTTCCGCACCTTCCGCAGCTGCCGGCGCTGCCGCCGCGGCGCCCGCCGTGGCGTCCAAGGCGTTGTCCACGAGATTGCCGAGCACGGTGACGAGGTCGCGCGGGTCCACGACCCGGTCGGGCAGCCGGGTCGCCGGGCTCACCCGCAGGGCCACCCCGCGCTCCGCGGCGACCGCGCTCTTGCCCACCAGCAGGGCGCTCACCAGCGGGTCGCGGACGCGCTCGGTGACCTGCTCGGCCGTCGCCCGGTGGGCCCCGGTCACCTCCGCGACGAAGTCGGCGGCCTCCTCGTACATGCCCAGTTCCAGCAGTCCGACGATGGTGTGCAGGCGGTTGGCGTGCTCGTGGTCCTGGGCGCGCAGCGCGTCGGTCAGGCCGCGGGTGCCGTCGAGTTCTCGGCGGAGCTGTTCCAGCTCGGTGCGGTCGCGCAGGGTTGCCACGGTGCCGCCCGCGGCGGTGTCCCTGCGGTTGACGACCAGCACCCGCCCGTCCCGTACGGTCAGCAGGTCGGTGCCGGTCACGCGGCCCGCCAGCACGTCCGTGGTGCGGCCCGGCGGCAGGACGCGGTCGAGGGGGTGGCCGATGGCGTCCCGGCCGATGCCCAGCAGGCGCGCGGCCGCGTCGTTGAGCAGGCGGACGCGCCCGTGCCGGTCGAGGGCGACCACGCCCTCGCGGATGCCGTGCAGCATGGCCTCGCGCTCGCCCAGGAGGGCGGAGATCTCGGTGAGTTCGATGCCGTGGGTGCGCTTGCGCAGCCGGCGGGAGACGACGAGCGCGGCGAGCGCCCCGACGCCGAGGGCCGCACCCGCGTACATGAGGATGCCCGGCACGGCCCGTAACAGCAGTGCGTGCACGTTGTCGTAGGCGATGCCGACGGAGACGGCGCCCACGATGGCGCCCTCGCCGTCGCGCAGGGGCACCTTGCCGCGCGCGGAGCGGCCGAGGGTGCCGCGCCC
The DNA here is from genome assembly GCF_036961605.1 of Streptomyces sp. KLMMK. Taxonomy (NCBI): domain Bacteria; kingdom Bacillati; phylum Actinomycetota; class Actinomycetes; order Kitasatosporales; family Streptomycetaceae; genus Streptomyces; species Streptomyces sp. KLMMK. The sequence continues at coordinate 4,460 of NZ_JBAMDC010000103.1, read as the reverse complement.
GATGCCCGTCCACTCCTGCCCGCCGAGGGCCCGGCCGGGGTCGGTGCTGACGCGCTCCCCGATCCGTCCGGGGACGGTGTGGGAGTAGCGGATGCCGCGGGTGTCGACGACCACGACGTAACTCGCGCCGGTGGCCAGCCGGATGCGCTCGGCGTCGGCCTGCACCGGCCCGCCGGGGGAGGGCGGTCCGGCCAGCAGGCTGTGTGCGATGCCGGGTTGGGCGGCGGTGGCCTGGGCGATGGCCAGCGCGCGGTGCTCGGCCTGGTCGTCGAGCTGGGCCGCGAGGGGCGCGAGGAAGAGCCCGGCGGCGAGCCCGGCGACCCCGGTGATGATCAGCAGCTGGACCAGCAGGACCTGGGCGAAGACGCGGCGGGGCCAGCGGGGGCGCATGCGTGTCCCCCTCCCTTTCGTCCTGATGTCGTCCTCCGGCCGGGTGACGGTTCGGTCGCTGAACCGGAATGTCCAGATCCGCTTCAGCGGCGTTCCGTTTCCGCACTGTGGACCGAACGTAGCCGGTCCTGCCCCCCGCCGCCGGTTCCGTGGCGCTTTCGTTGTTCTACCGCGAGCAAAACGAGCAGAACAGGGTTCGTGCGCTGAAGCCGCACAGCGCTCACAAGGCTGTCTGTGCGCCACCCGTCACATCTAGCCTCCACCACCGGTCACCCCCATGGCCGGAAACCTGCACAGAGGAGGCGGCAACGATGATCAGCGGCACCCCGCCGGGCCACGCCCCGGCGATCGAGCTGCGCGGAGCGAGCAAGGTGTTCCGTACGCCCTCGGGCGCCTCGCACACGGCCGTACGGGATCTCGACCTGGCCGTGGAGCAAGGCGAGTTCGTGGCCGTCGTCGGCCCCACGGGCTGTGGGAAGTCCACCACGCTCACGCTGGTCAGCGGCCTGGAGGAGCCGACCGAGGGCGAAGTGCTGATCGGTGGCGAACCCGTCACCGGGATCCGGCCGGAAGTCGGCTTCGTCTTCCAGCAGGACGCCGTCTTCCCCTGGCGGACCGTGCTGTCCAACGTCATGGCGGGCCCGCGCTTCCGCGGCGTGCCCAAGGCCGAGGCGCGGGAGCGGGCGCGCGAGTGGCTCGGCCGCGTGGGGCTCGCGGCCTTCACCGACCGCTATCCGCACCAGCTCTCCGGCGGCCAGCGCAAGCGCGTCGCGCTCGCCCAGACCTTCGTGGGCGACCCGGAGATCCTGCTGATGGACGAGCCCTTCTCGGCGCTCGACGTACAGACCCGGGCCCTGATGTCGGACGAGCTCCTGGAGCTGTGGGGCGGTTCCCGCCCCGGCGGGCGAGCCGCTTCCGTCATCTTCGTCACCCACGACCTGGAGGAGGCGATCGCCCTCGCCGACAAGGTCGTCGTGATGACCGCCGGGCCGGCGACCGTCAAGGAGGTCTTCCCCATCCGGCTGCCCCGGCCGCGCAAGGTCGAATCCGTGCGCCTGGAGGCGGAGTTCGTGGAGATCTACCGCGAGATCTGGTCGTCCCTCGGTGAAGAGGTCCGCATCACCCGTGAGAGGGGTGCCTCCCGTGTCGCTTGAGTCCGTGAATTCGGTTGATTCTGTCGATTCGGTTGATGCGGCCGCGTCGCTTGCTCCGGACGAGCCCTTCAAGCTCCCGGCTCATCCGGCCGGCGGCCGGACCGCCGCCCGCGTCAAGGCCGTCCGCCGGCGCAGGCTGACGGTGTACGCGGCGCGGCTGCTGGTGCTCGCCGTCGTCCTGGGCGCATGGGAGTTGACGGCCCGCAACGGCATCATTGATCCGTTCAACTTCTCGATGCCGTCGAGGATCTGGGACCAGATCGTCCAGTGGACGCTCCACGGCACGCCACAGGGCTCGCTGGGAGAGCAGATCTGGTACACGCTCTACGAGGCCCTGCTCGGCTGGGTGTTCGGCGTGGCCGGCGGTGTGGTGCTCGGTATCGCGCTCGGCCGGGTGCGCTTCCTGGCCGACGTCTTCAGCCCGTACATCAAGGTGCTCAACGCGCTGCCGAGGATCGCCCTCGTGCCGGTCTTCCTGATCCTGTTCGGGCTGGGGCCGGCGTCCAAGGTCGCGTCGGCGGTCGTCCTGGTCTTCTTCCCCGTGTTCTTCAACGCCTTCCAGGGCGCCCGCGAGGTCGACCGCAACCTGGTGGCCAACGCCCGCATCCTGGGCGCGAGCAACCGCCGGGTGACGCTGCAGGTCGTCATCCCCTCGGCGACCTCCTGGATCTTCACCAGCCTGCACGTCAGCTTCGGCTTCGCGCTCATCGGCGCGATCGTCGGCGAGTACCTCGGTGCGGCGAAGGGGATCGGGCTGCTGGTCTCCGCCTCGCAGGGCACCTTCAACACGGCGGGCGTCTACGCCGCGATGGCCATCCTCGCCGTCGTCGCGCTGCTTGCGGAAAGCCTGCTGACCTTCGCCGAGAAGAAGCTCTTCCGCTGGAAGCCGGGCGGCTCCGGCGCGGGGGAGTGACGGCACGGCGGCCCGCACACCATCCGTCCCACCCCCTGCACATCCTCACCCCACCTGCACATCCCCCACCCCCTGCACGTCCTGTTTTGCCTCCTGCGAACCTCCGACCGTAAGGAACAGCGATGCGTACGTTCAGCAAGACCGCCGGAGCCCGTGCGGGCGCCGTCGCGGCGGTGATGTGCCTGACCCTGGCCGGGTGTGCCGACGACTCCTCGACGAACAAGCGGAATTCGGCGATCGAGGCGGCCAAGGGCGACATCGTCAGGATCATGGTGGGCGGCCTGGACAAGGTCATCTACATGCCGGCGGTCCTCACCCAGCGGCTCGGCTACTTCCAGGAGGAGGGCCTGACCGTCGACCTGCTCTCCGAGCCCGCGGGCGTGCAGGCCACCACGTCCCTGGTCGCCGGTGACGTCCAGGGCGTCGTGGGCTTCTACGACCACACGCTCGACCTGCAGGTGAAGGGCAAGCAGGTGGAGTCCGTGGTGCAGCTCGCGCAGACGCCGGGGGAGGTGGAGATCGTCTCCAAGAAGGCCGTGGGCAACCTGACCTCGCCCAAGGACTTCAAGGGCAAGAAGCTCGGCGTGACGGGGCTGGGCTCCTCCACCGACTTCCTGACGAAGTACCTGGCGGTCAAGAACGGGGTGAAGGTCAGCGACTTCACGCCCGTGGCCGTCGGCGCCGGGCAGACCTTCATCTCCGCGCTCCAGCAGGGCGCCATCGACGGCGGCATGACGACCGATCCGACCGTCGCGCAGATCCTCGCCAAGGACGCGGGCAAGGTCCTCGTCGACATGCGGACGCCCGAGGGGTCCCGGGCGGCGCTCGGCGGCCTCTACCCGGCCTCCAGCCTCTACATGAACACCAGTTGGGTCAACGGTCACAAGGACGTCGTGCAGAAGCTCGCCAACGCCTTCGTGAAGACCCTCGGGTGGATGTCCGAGCACACGCCGGAGGAGATCGCGGCCAAGATGCCGGAGGACTACGCCAAGGGCGGCAAGGACCTCTACGTCGAGGCGATCAAGAACACGCTGCCGATGTTCACCAAGGACGGGGTGATGCCCGAGGACGGTCCGAAGACCGTCCACCAGGTCCTGAAGTCCTTCAACCCGGCGCTCAAGGACGCCAAGGTGGACCTGGAGAAGACCTACACCACGGAGTTCGTGAAGAAGGCCGGGTGACCCCTGCCGGGAGCCCCTGGTAGAGCGCCTCAGGAGGGCGCCTCAGGGGGACGCCGCAGGGGATGCCTCAAGAGAGCGGGACGACGGAACCGACGTCCATCCGCGCCGGCATGCCCGGAGCCCGTCCGCAGCTCTCCGGCCGGGCAGGCTCCGCGGCGCCCTGCTCGACGGCCACCCGCCAGGAGCGGCCGTCGGCGTGGGTGACGGTCACCGACCAGTGCGGCGCCGCGCCCTCGGTGCGCGTCACGTCGAGGGCGTCCGCGCCCTCCTCGCCGGTCAGTTCGCGCACCGCCAGCTCCGCGGCCTGGGCCGGGCGCTCCCATGCGGAGCGGCCCCGGCAGTCGCCGGTGACGATCCGGCGGTCGCGCACCGCCTCCAGCACCTCCTTGACGCCGTGGGCGGTGACGCGGCCGTAGGCGTAGCCGTACGGGAGGACGAAGAGCGTGGGCGAGAAGCGGTGGCCGCCGATGTGGGTGACCTCCCAGGCCTCCGCACCGGAGGCGGCCAGCTCGGCGGCCAGGGGGCGGCCCAGCAGGGCGCAGCAACGGTCCCGCTTGCCGTTGGTGCACACGAACACCAGCGGGTCGCCCTCGTAGGCCTCCCACAGGCCGCCGTGCTCGCCCGCGCCGAGCGCGGCGAGGTCGAGCCGGGTCAGCTCCGCGGGGTCGGCGAGCGCGGCGGTGCGGATCCAGGAGCGGCCCGGGGCGGTGTGGGCGGCGAACACCCGGTGCGTGCCGGGCTGGTGGCAGTCGGCGTGCCGGCCGGGGCGGCGGATCAGCGCGATCCGGACGCCCGTGCCCTCCGCGGCCGCGTCCAGCGCCC
>NZ_JBAMDC010000102.1:0-19236 GCF_036961605.1 Streptomyces sp. KLMMK | reverse complement strand
ACCGGCCCGGTCACCCGCGGCTCGTGTCCCGCGGCGGGCAGCGGCAGGGCGCCGGGAGGCGGCGCCGCAGTGGACGACGCCGCGCTGTGCTCGGACGACGCCCGCACCGCGCTCGTGTCGGTACGCCTGGACGGGGGCGGGCGGGCCGGGCGGGCGACCGTCGAGCGCCTGCTGCCCACCGCCACCGCGCCGCAAGGTCCCCTGCGGGTCCGGGCGACCGGGCACGCCGTCCTCGACCGCGCCCTGGAGCGTTACAGCGAGCGCGACCTGCTGCGCACCGAACTGATCGCCCTCCCCGCCACGTTGCTGCTGCTCGTGTTCGTCTTCGGGAGCGTGGCCGCTGCCTGCCTGCCTCTCGCGGTCGGCGCGGTCGCGGTGGCCGGCACCCTGGCGGTGCTGCGCGGCCTGACCGCCGTGACCGAGGTGTCGACGTTCGCGCTGAACCTCACCGGGGCGGTCGGGCTCGCGCTCTCCGTCGACTACAGCCTCTACCTGGTGGCGCGCTACCGCGAGGAGATCGCCTCCGGGAGCCCGCCGGAGGACGCGTTGGCGGGGGCGGTCCGGTCGGCCGGGCGGATCGTCGTCGTCTCGGCGGCGGCCGTCGCCCTGTGCCTGCTCGGCCTCCTGGCGTTCCCGCTGTACTTCCTGCGGTCGATGGCCTACGCCGGGGTCAGCGTGGTGCTGCTCTCGGCGCTCGCCGCCCTGGTGCTCGTCCCCGCGGCGCTGGCCTGCTTCCCCCGGGCGATCGGCCGGGGCGACCTGTTCGCGCGCCGGCGCAGGGCGCAGGGCCGCGCCGGAGCCGGGTGGCGGCGGCTGGCCCTGCGCGTGATGCGCCGCCCGTTGCTCGTCACGGCGCTCGCCACCGGGGTGCTGCTCATTCTCGCGCTCCCTTTCCGCCAGGTGGTCTTCGGCTTCAGCGACGACCGGGTCCTGCCCCGCGACGCCCCGGAGGTGCAGGCGACCCAGGCCCTGCGGGACGGCTTCCCCCAACTGCGCAACCCCGTCGAGGTGGCTCTCCCCGGGTGGCGGCCCGACCGCACGGGCCGCGTCGCGGAGCTCGGCGCGTACGCGAGACGGCTGTCGGCCCTCCCCGGCGTCCTCGGCGTGCGGACCGCGACCGGCTCGTACGTGCTCGGCCATGAGGCCCCTCTGGCCTGCCCGGCCGAGGCCTCCCCCGCGCGCGGCACGCTTCCGGGCTGCCCGGCCCTGCGGCACTTCACCTCCCCGGCGGGCACCTGGCTGGCCGTCAGCGGCGAGGCCGAACCGTACGCCCCCGCGTCCACCGCCCTCGTCGCCCGGCTGCAGGAGGCCCGGGCGCCGGCACCGCCGCTCGTCGGCGGCCCCACGGCCCAGTTCCGGGACGCCCGGAACACCCTCGCGCAGCGGCTGCCCTGGGCGCTGGGGGCAATGGCCGTCGCCACGTTCATGCTCCTCCTGGTCTTCACCCGGAGCCTGTTCCTGCCCCTGAAGGCGCTCGCGCTCAACCTGCTCAGCCTGACCGCGACCTTCGGCGCGATGGTGTTCATCTTCCAGCAGGGTCATATGAAATGGCTGGTGGGGGAGTTCACGGCCACGGGCACGGTCAGCGTCGTCATGCCCGTCGTCACCTTCTGCCTGGCCTTCGGGCTGTCCCTGGACTACGAGATCCTGCTGCTGGCCCGCATCGGCGAGGCCCACGCCCGCACCGGCGACACCGTGCGGGCGACGGCCGCCGGACTCCAGTCGGCGGCGCCGCTGTTCACCGCGTCCGCCGCGCTCGTCCTGACGGTGCTGCTCGCCCTGGCGACGGCCGAAGTCGCGCTCATGAAGCTCCTCGCCGTCACGACCGCCCTGTCGGTCGTCCTCGACGCCGCGGTCATCCGCCCGCTCCTGGTGCCCGCCGTGATGCGGCTGGCAGGCCGCGCCAACTGGTGGCTGCCGACGCCGCCCCGGCGTGGCGCGCGCACCGTCCTGCCGCAGCCGGCGCCGTCGCCCGATGCGGTCGAGGCCTCCCACCCGGGGTAGCGGCACCGGCCGTTCCGGCGGCAAGGTGGGAGTGCACCAGGAAAACGGAAGTGGGAGGGGATGTCCGGTGAGCGGACTCAACAAGGGGGCGGGCAGCCTCAGCAAGGGGCTCGGCAAGGTCCAGGTGTCGCTGAGATGGGATCCGAGCCCGATGGGCCTGCCCGACACCGACCTGGACCTCATCGCGGCCACGTACACCGCGGAGGAGCCGTACGGCAAGCCCGCCTACCTCGTGCACTTCGACAGCCGGTCGCCCGACGGCACCATCCTCCTCAACCGTGACAGCCGCACCGGCATGGGGCTGGGCTCGGACGAGGTCATGACGCTGGAGCTCGACCGGCTGGCGCCGTCGTACGCCCGGGTCGTCGTCGGGGTGGCCATACAGCAGGGCGGCGGGCGCAAGACCTTCGGGGACGTGGCCAACACCGGCGTCCGCATCACGGAGGGGTACACCGAGCTGGCCGCGGACGACTTCGCGGCGGTCGCCGGGGCCACGGCGGCGACGGTCGTGGAGTTCGTGCGCACCGGGCGGGGCGCGTGGGAGTACCGCCCGGTGGTCCGCGGGTTCGACGCCGACCCTGCGGCCTTCGCCACGGTGATGGGCAGCGCCTGAGCCGGCAGGGAGGGCCGCACGGCACGCTCACCCGCGCGCCCGGGCGGCGCTCCCGCGCACCCGGCCCCTCCTTCTCCTGCCCGGTCGCCGCGTGCGGCCGCATGCCGCCGATCGGCTGCTCCGCCCCGTGCCGAGGACTGGAAGCCGTCCGCAGCGGACACGATCTTCCAGACCCGAGGATCAGAGGAGCGAGGACCGAGGACCCGCATGACGCACCCCAGGACGCCCGGCCGCTCTCCCGCCACGGTGGCGCTGGCGACGGTCCTGGTCTGCGCCGTCCCCCTCCTCGCCGGCGCGGACGACCGCGGCCCCCGGACGTGCGTCGCCTCGTGGTACGGCGCGCCGGAGGAGATGCTCGACGGCTGGCCCACCGCCAGCGGCGAGCCGTTCGACCCGCAGGCGATGACCGCCGCCAGCCGGGACCTGCCGTTCGGCACCCGCGTACGGGTCACCAACGCCGCGACCGGTGACGAGGTCATGGTCAGGATCAACGACCGGGGCCCGAGGGACACGAGCCGCTGCATCGACCTGTCGCGGGCCGCGTTCGAGGAGATCGCCGACACCGGCCAGGGCCTGGTCCGGGTGAGCCTCGAAACCCTCGGCGGCGTCGCCTGAGCGCGACGAAGGCGGGTGACGTGCGTGAGCATGAGTACGCGTACTCATGCCGTCGCCGTGGCCCGGGGGAAACACTGAGGCCATGGCACCTCTTCCCGTGGCACCCCCTGCCGTGGTCCCGCACCGGTCACGGGCCGGCGGAGGCACCGGCGTCCCCTGGTACGCGGATCTGCTGATCGCCCTCGGCCTCCTGGCGCTGGAAGTCGTCGCGGCCGTCGGATGCCTGTACGTCGTGGGCATCGAAGGCTGGGCGTACAACGCCGATTACGGCGGCCGCCGTGACGCGCCCCCGCCCCCGGACACCACCGGGCAGCTGATGACGTGCATCGCCGTCCTCGCCGGGTTCGCTCTGGTCGCGGCCGTCGGCCTGGCCTTCGCCCGGGCCTTCATCACCGTCGTCGTCCAGGGGTTGGTGGCCGCGTGCCTCGGCCTGGCCCTGCTCGCCGTCCCCGTCGTCGACCACGGCAGGACCGACAGCGGCGCCCGGCCGGTCCAGGCTCCGGCAGCGGTGCCGTAGGGCGAGGGCCGCGACCGCTGCGGACCGCGGGCGATGCACCGTCATTCGTACGGTAGTATTCATTTCGCGCCGCTAGCTCAGTTGGTCAGAGCGGCTGACTCTTAATCAGCAGGTCCGGGGTTCGAGTCCCTGGTGGCGCACTTGAGAGGGAAAGGCCCCCGCCGGACGGCGGGGGCCTTTCTCGTGTGGACGCGTGACGTCCGCGCGTCAGCTCGTCTGCGCCTGTTCGTACAGGGCCTTGGCCTCGTCGCCGAAGTACGGGCCGAACATCGTGTTCGGCAGGAACGTGTACCCGAAGCTGTTCACCGACGCCTGCAGGCCGGTGCCGGTCGCCTCGTCGAACGACGCGAACCACGGGCCGCCGCTGGAGCCGCCCGTCATGTTGCAGCTCAGCCCGTGGTCCTTGGTGAGGAGGAAGTCCTTGGTGGAGTTCCCGCTGCAGTGGATGAGCTTCTTGCCGTCGTACGGGGACGCCGCGGGGTAGCCGAAGGCGTACATGGGCTTGTTGTAGGCGCCGTTGAACTGCAGGCCCTGCGCTCCGACGGTGTCCGCCAGCCGCTTGCCGCCCAGCGGGGCCACGACGGCCGCGCCGATGTCGTGGTTCATGTCCTCACTGGCCGTCCACTGCGGCGTGGCCAGCGTCTTGGTCGCCGCCCAGGTGCCGTAGGGCGTCTTGCCGTCGTCGTAGCCGGGGGCGAAGGTCCAGTTGGTGTGCCAGTTGCCCTGGTACTTCACACAGTGCCCGGCTGTGATCACCGTGCTGCCGTTGCGGCTGGTGACGGCGTCGGCCGAACAGGAGGCGTTGCGGCCCTGCATGGTGAAGAACACCCGGCCCGAGGTCTTGGCCACCGCGCCGCCACCGGTCCACGGACCTCCCGGCTGCGGGAAGGAGGCGAGGGGCCCGGCGGCGGGGGCGGTGGCGGCGACGGTGAGCGTCTCACCCCGGGTCACCGGTGCCGAGAGCGTGCCGGGTGCGACGGAGGGCGGGTCGAGCGGGACGGCCGTGCGCATCCGTTCGGGCGTCCAGTAGTCGGCGACGGCCTGCCGGGCGTCCGGCGAGGCCGCGGCGGTGTGCACGGCCGGGGCCGGGGCGCCGCCCGGAGCGGGGTCGGCCGTCGCGGCCTGTGCGCCTGCGGCGACCAGGGCGCAGGCGGCCAGCAGCACACCTGCGGTCGTACGGCGGGATCGTCTCACGCGTACTCCTTCTGCGGTGCGGATACGGCACGTGCACGTACCGGGAGTGCGTGGTGCGTGGTGCGCGACATGCGGTGCGAGAGGCAGAGTCCCACGCAGCCCCCTTGATTGACAGGGGCGCGTCAAAAGCTGGGTGTCCTCACTCCGAAGTGGTCAGTCAAAAGGCCCACCTTCGAGTGGATTAAGGGCGTTCAGCCGCAACTCGCCCGCGTCATACGGCATCGTGCAGGCGCTCACCATCGGAACCGGACCGTCGACACCCGCAACCAAGGGGAATCACGTTGCCCGCCGAGACCACCGAGGTACATGAGGAATTACGCTTCCGCTCCCCGACCCTGACCGCCTTCGAGAAGAGCCCGCTCACCGCCCGTGCGATGAGCCGGCGCCTGCCCCAGCTCGTCCGCAAGGCGCTGAACCTGGCCTGGCGCGTGGACAGACGAGCCGTCCTGACGCTCCTCGTCTGCCAGGTGCTGTCCGGCGCGTTCGAGGCCTTCGGCCTGCTGGCCACCAGCAGCACGATCACCGCGCTGATCACCTCCGGCCACATCGAGGACCGGCTCGTGGACGCGCTGCCCTCGCTCGCCCTCCTCGCCGGGGCGGCCGGGACGCGGGCCCTGCTCGCCATCGCCGTCGCCAACATCTCCAGCCGGCTGGCCCCCCGGATCTCCCGCGAGGCCGAGCTCCAGATGCTCGACGCGGCGATCAACGCCGAACTCGCCGCCTACGACCACCCCGGCTTCAACGACAAGCGCGAAGCCGCCGACCGCGGCGCGGACGTCGCCCAGGACCTGCTCACCGAATCCCAGGACCTCATGGCCTGCCTGGCGTCGCTGATCGCGGCGGCCGGCGTGGTGACGCTCCTGCACCCGGTCCTGCTGCCGCTGCTCCTGCTGGCCACCCTCCCGCAGGGCATCGCGAGCGTGAAGGGGGCGCGGGTCCACTACCAGACCTCCCGCGCCCTGAGCGGCGACCGCCGCGTGCTCAACCACCTGCGGTGGCACGTCACCGACAAGCTCTTCGCCGACCAGCTGCGCTCGGGCACCATGGCCGAGTTCCTCCTCGGCCGCTACCGCTCGATCAGCAACCGCATCCACACCACCACCGACAAGGCGGTCCACCGGGGCGCGCGGTACGCGCTCGCGGGCGCCGTGGCCGGCGGTCTCGCCTCCGGCCTGGTGTGGGCCGCACTCGCCCTCCTGCTGGGCACCGGGCACATGTCGCTCGCCTCGGCCGGCACGGCGGTCTTCGCCCTGCGGTCGGTCGGCTCGTCCCTGCGGGGCATGGTCTCCTACGGCGCCCGCCTCTTCCGCACCGGCCTCTACCTCGACGACTGGGCCGAGTTCATCGACGAGGCCGGCGGGCACCGCATGCAGCGCGGCAGCCGGACCCCCGCGGCCCCCGCGCTCGTCCGCGCCGAGTCCCTCACCTTCCGCTACCCCGGCTCCGACCGCCCCTCCCTGCACGAGGTCAGCCTGGAGGTGCGGCGCGGGGAAGTCCTGGCCCTGGTGGGCGAGAACGGTTCGGGGAAGACCACCCTCAGCAAACTGCTGACGGGCCTGTACCTGCCCACCGAGGGCAGGGTCACCTGGGACGGCGTCGACTCCGGCGAACTCGACCCGCAGGCCATGTGGCGGCAGACCGCCGTCGTCCCGCAGGACTACGCCCACTGGCCCCTGTCCGTCCGCGACAACATCACCCTCGGACAGGCGCACGACGGGGACGGCCCCGTCCTCCAGGCGGCCGCGCACGCGGGCGCCGACGAAGTCGTCAAGGAGCTCCGCAGCGGGCTCGACACCCTCCTCGCCCGCGAGTGGTACGGCGGGGTGGAGCTCTCCGGCGGCCAGTGGCAGCGCATCGCCATCGCCCGGGCCTTCTACCGCCCGGCGGGCCTGCTCGTCATGGACGAACCCACGAGTGCCCTGGACGCCCGGGCGGAGCACCGCATCTTCGCCGGACTGCGCAAGATCGCCGAGGAGCGGGCCGTCGTCCTCGTCACCCACCGCCTGGCCAACGTCGCGGTCGCCGACCGCATCGTCGTCCTCGACCACGGCCGGGTCATCCAGCTGGGCACCTTCGCCGAACTCGTCGAGGCCCCCGGCCTCTTCCGGGAGCTGTGGTCCCTGCAGAACGACCGGGGGCTCCCCACGACGCCGGAGGAGGTGAGCGGCGCCGTGCGCTGACCGCGCCACTGCCCGGATCCGACACCGCCGACCCCCACTGAAGGAGGGCTGTCATGACGAAGCGTCCGTGTTCACCGAGGACGGTCCGTACGGCACGAGCCGTGCTGGCCGCGTTCCTGACGGCCGCCGCGATGGCGGGGGCCGCAATGGCGGGGGCCGCACCGGCACCCGCTCCGGCGGGTGCCACCGTCCACGTCCGGCCCGCCGCGCGCGGCGGCGGACACGAGCGCACCCAGGCCGCCCTGGACGCCGCCGTCAGGGCGGGCGTCCCCGGCGCCCTGGCGCGGGTCCGCGACGCGCACGGCACCTGGAACGGCTCCGCCGGCGTCGCCGACCTGCACACCGAGCGGCCGAGGCTCGCCGTGGACCGCTTCCGCGCCGGGAGCATCGGCAAGCCCTTCACCGCCACCGTCCTCCTGCAGCTGGAGGCCGAGCACCGGCTCACCCTGGACGACACCGTCGAGAAGTGGCTGCCCGGCATGGTGCGGGGGAACGGGAACGACGGCCGCAGGATCACCCTGCGCCACCTCCTCCAGCAAACCAGCGGGCTCTTCGACTACACCGCGGACCCGGAAGTCCTGAGGAACCTCACCACCACCGCGTTCCTCAAGCACCGCTACGACCGCTGGACACCCCGGCGGATCGTGCGGACCGCGACGGCCCACGCGCCGGACTTCGCACCGGGCACCCGCTACGCGTACACCCCCACGGGCTACGTCCTCGCCGCCCTCGTCGTGGAGAAGGCGACCGGACGGTCCTACGAGGAGGAGGTGGAGCGCCGGATCATCGCACCGCTCGGCCTGCACTCCACCCGCCTGCCGCGCCACGAGCGCACGGTCCCGGCACCCGCCGGACGCGGCTACAGCCGGTTCACCGACGACCCGGACCGCAGGATGCACGACGTCACCGACTTCGACCCCTCCCTGATCCGGGCCACGGGCGACCTGATCAGCACGGGGGCCGATCTCGACCGCTTCCTCACCGCCCTGCTGCAGGGCAGACTGCTACCGCCGGCGCAGCAGCAGGAGCTGAGGACGACCGTCCCCACCGGCGACGGCTCGGGCGCGGCGTACGGCCTGGGGCTGTTCCGGTACACGCTCTGCGGGACGGAGGTGTGGGGCCACACCGGTCTGTTCGTCGGGACGCAGAGCATCGCTTTCGTCTCTGCGGACACCCGGCACAGCCTCGTCCTCAACTTCAACACCGACACCGTGAGCGACACGGACGCCGCGGGGGACGTCTTCCAGGCGGAGTTCTGCCCCGCGTCGCAGTAGGTGCGGACGTCCCGTCGCGCCCCGGTCGGCACGCCCGCGTCGGTGAGGACCTCGGCCGGTCCTCACCCGCTCCGCCCCTTGCGCAGGAAGCGCCGTAGCTTCTGCAGCGGCCATGTGTTGATGACGTCGTCCTTCGTCAGCCATCCCCGCTGCGCCGTGCCCACGCCGAAGCGCATGTACGGCAGGTGGGTCACGGAGTGGGCGTCCGTGTTGACGGCGAACTTCACGCCGTAGCGCTTGGCGCGCAGGATGTCCTCGTCGCAGAGGTCGAGCCGTTCGGGGTGGGCGTTGATTTCCAGGGCGGTGTTCGTGCGGGCGCAGGCTTTAAAGACCGCGTCGAAGTCGGCGTCGATGCCGCGCCGTTTGCCGATGAGCCGTGTCGTGGGGTGTCCGATGATGCTGACGTGCGGGTTCTCGCAGGCGCGCAGCAGGCGGCGGGTGAGTTCGTCCCGGGTCTGGTTGAAGTGCGAGTGGACCGAGGCGACGCACAGGTCGAAGCCCGCGAGGAAGTCGTCCGGCCAGTCCACTTCGCCGTCGGGGCCGATGTTGAGCTCGGTGCCGTGCAGCAGGTGCATCTTGCGGTGCTTCCCGTCGAGCTCACGGACCCGCTTCCGCTGGGCGAGGATCTTGGCGTCCGTCATGCGCTGCATGAAGAGGTTCGGGGCGTGGTCGGTCACCGCGTAGTACGCGTAGCCTCGCCCGGCCGCCGCGGTCACCATGTCCTGCAGCGTCGCCACGCCGTCCGTGAGGTCGGTGTGGGTGTGGAGGTCTCCCCGGATGTCGCTCTCCTCGATGAGCTCGGGCAATTCGTCGCGCAGGCCTGCGGCGATCTCGCCGCGGTCCTCGCGGAGGGCCGGCGGGATCCAGGGCAGGCCGAGCCGGGCGTAGACCTCCTCCTCGGTCTCCGAGACGATCTTCTTGCCGCTCTTGGCGTGGAAGAGGCCGTACTCGGACAGCTTGTACTTGTGGCGGACCGCGATCTCGCGTACGCGGATGTTGTGCGCCTTGGAACCGGTGAAGTACAGCAGTCCCGCTCCCCAGGCGTCCGCCGGCAGGACGCGCAGGTCCACCTGGAGGCCCTTCGTCGTACGGACGGAGGTCTTCTTCTCGCCGTGCGCGATGACCTCGGCGGTGATCGGCAGCTCGGTGATCGCCTCCATGAGCGGGCCCGACCGGGCGGCCGCGACGAGGATGTCGATGTCCCCGATGGTCTCGCGCATCCGCCGCAGCGACCCCGCGTACGTGCACCGCTCGCATCCGTCGACCCCGGAGAGGTCGGCGACGATCTGTTCGGCGACGTCCATGGCGGCGTTCAGCAGGATGCGGTCGCCTGCCTGCTGCATCAGGGCGATGCCGTGGAGGATGTTCTCCTCGGTCTTGGCTCCGAAGCCTTTGAGGTCGCGGAGCTTCTCGTCGTGGATGGCGTCGAGGAGCTCGTCGACGGAGGAGATGTGGAGTTCCTCGTGGAGGAGCATGGCCTTCTTCGGGCCGAGCATGGGGATGGTGATCAGCTCGCGCACTCCGGCCGGGATGACCGCCCTGGCTTCCTCGACCATGGCGAGCCGGCCGGTCCGCAGGTATTCGAGGACCTTCTCGGCGATCGACTTGCCGACGTTGGGGATGTCGAGCAGCCCCTTGAGGTCGAGGCGGGAGACATCGGCGTGGTGGCCGCCGATCGCACGGGCGGCCTTCTCGTAGGCGCGCGCCTTGTAGGCGTCCCCGCCGGTGATGGTGACGAGGTCGGCGTACTCCTGCAGCAGCGCCTCGACCTCTTCGTTCGGCCGGGCCATGGGTCTGCTGTTCCCCGCCCGTACACATACGACACATCTGCGACGCATTTCCGCCCCAAAAGCCACTTTTTCTACAATGAATCGTGTGGCTGTGGGCGCGGGGCGGGGAGGTGGTTGAACCATGAAGCTCGCACTCGCCGGCGACACCATGCTCGGCCGCAAAGTCGCCGAGCGCCTCGCCACGGACCCGCCGGAGAGCCTGTTCGCCGACGAGGTCGTGGCCGTGGCGCACGAGGCCGACCTCTTCGTCCTCAACCTCGAGTGCGCGGTCTCCGCACGCGGCGAGCGGTGGCGCGACCCCTTCAAGCCGTTCTTCTTCCGGGCCCCGCCCGTGGCGACGGAGACCCTGCGGCACCTGGGCGTCGACTGTGTGAACCTGGCCAACAACCACGCCCTGGACTACGGCCCCGAGGCCCTGCTCGACACGGTCGGCCATCTGGCCGACGCCGGGATCGCCTGGGCGGGGGCCGGCCGCGACGAGGAGGCGGCGCGGCGGCCGGCCGTCCTGGAGAGCTGCGGGCTGCGGACCGGCATCGTCGGGGTCACCGACCACCCGCACGACTTCGCCGCGGGCCCCGGCCGGCCGGGAGTCGCCTACGCGTACCTGGAGGCCGGCGCCCCCGCCTGGCTCCTGAGCACCGTCACCGCCCTCCGCACGGACATCACCGTCGTCACGCCGCACTGGGGCCCGAACATGACCTCCGGCCCGGCCGACTACATCCGCCGGGCCGCGCAGCAGTTCCTCGCCGCGGGCGCCACGCTCGTCGCCGGGCACTCCGCGCACGTCTTCCACGGCGTCGGGGACCGCGTGCTCTACGACCTCGGGGACTTCGTCGACGACTACGCGACGGACGACCTGCTGCGCAACGACCTCGGGCTGCTCTTCCTCGTCTCGTTCGACGGCACCCGCCCCGTACGCGTCGAAGCGGTGCCCCTCGCCCTCGACTTCTGCCGCACCCGGCTCGCCGACGCGGCCGAGACCCGGTGGATCACCCGGCGGTTCCGGCAGGCCTGCGCGGCCTTCGGCACGGACGTCGCGGAGGAGAACGGCCGCCTGGTGGTGGAGTGGGCCGGGCCGCCGGCGGAACGGGCGGCCTAGGGCGGCGAGGGCCCGGGGGCGCCGCGGCCGGCCCGGGAAGGACGAAGAGGCCGGCGACACAGGCGATGCCCCGGCCGAGGGGCTCCGAGTGCCTGCCTCCGGCGCGCGCGAAGCCCTAGCATCAGGCATGGCCGAACTCCCGCCCATGACCGCACACGTCTACTTCGACGCCGGAACCGGCGAGGCGGAGCGCAAGTCGCTGACCGACGGGCTGGCAGGGCTGGGGCTCAGGACGTACAGCGCAACGCTGGGAGCCCTCAGGGGCGAGACCCTCACCTGGCTCGTGCTCGTCGTGCTGCCGCTCAGCGGCTTCCTGCAGAACGTCGGGCAGATCCTCGCCCAGGACGCCTGCACCGCGCTCAAGCGGATCCTGGGAGGCGTGCTACGCCGCGCCCCGGGCGAGCCGCCCGCGCCGCCGCGTCCGCTCCTGCTGGAGGACACGCACTCGGCCACCCGGATCCTCGTCGAGGCGGACCTGCCCGTCGCGGCCTATCAGCAACTCCTCGAACTGGACCTGCAGTCCTGCCCGGGCCGGACGCTCTCCTACGACCGGGAGCGCAACTGCTGGCACGCCGCAGGCGGGCATCCGTAACCTCCGCCACCCCGGACCCGGCCCCGGACAGGCGCCCACGCCGCCGCCTCACCCCCGCGTGCCCTCCCCTCCCCCGCCGGGTGGTGACCACGTTCGCCACCCGGCGCCGCCGTTTCCGGGCCCGCTTCGCGTCCTTCGGACGTTCCCCCTTCACAAACTCCCTTCACAAGGGCTCCCCTTCTCCCACGCCGTCCGCTACGTTCGCCTCGCGTACCGCGCCCCGTCACACCGACGACACGGCCCCTTCCCCGGCAATCGCTGCTCTTGGAACACCGGCTTCCAGACCCGACTCCCCAAGAGGTCCTCAGACTCATGCCTGAACTCAACCGGCGGCGATTCCTCCAGATCGCCGGCGCGACCGCGGGCTACGCGGCCCTGTCGAGCAGCATCGACCGTGCCGCCGCCATCCCCGCCCGCCGCAGCGCCGGCACGATCCAGGACGTCGAGCACATCGTCGTCCTGATGCAGGAGAATCGTTCCTTCGATCACTACTTCGGCACGATGAAGGGCGTGCGCGGCTTCGGCGACCCTCGCCCGGTGTCGCTGCCCAGCGGCAAGCCGGTGTGGTACCAGTCGGACGGGTCCAAGGACGTGCCGCCCTACCACCCGGACGCCGGGAACCTCGGCATGCAGTTCATCGCGGGCCTCAACCACGACTGGGCGGGCGGGCACAAGGCCTGGAACCAGGGGCGGTACGACCAGTGGCTGCCCGCCAAGGGCACGGGGACGATGGCCTACCTGACGCGGCAGGACATCCCCTTCCACTACGCGCTCGCCGACGCGTTCACCGTGTGCGACGCCTACCACTGCTCGTTCATCGGGGCCACCGACCCCAACCGCTACTACCTGTGGACGGGGCACACGGGCAACGACGGCAAGGGCGGCGGGCCGGTCCTCGGCAACGAGGAGGCCGGCTACGACTGGACGACGTACCCCGAGCGGCTGGAGAAGGCCGGCGTCTCGTGGAAGATCTACCAGGACGAGGGCGACGGCCTGGACAAGGCCGGCTCCTGGGGCTGGATCGAGGACGCCTACCGCGGCAACTACGGCGACAACTCCCTCCTCTACTTCAACAACTACCGCAACGCCAAGCCCGGCGACGCCCTCTACGAGAAGGCGCGCACCGGCACGAACGTCAAGAAGGGCGGCGGCTACTTCGACGTCCTCAAGGCCGACGTCAAGGCCGGCAAGCTGCCGCAGATCTCCTGGATCGCCGCGCCGGAGGCGTTCTCCGAGCACCCGAACTGGCCGGTCAACTACGGCGCCTGGTACATCTCTCAGGTTCTGGACGCCCTGACCTCGAACCCGGAGGTGTGGAGCCGGACGGCCCTGTTCATCACGTACGACGAGAACGACGGCTACTTCGACCACGTCCTGCCGCCCTTCCCGCCCGCCTCCGCCGCCCGGGGCGCCTCCACCGTGGACACCGCGCTCGACGTCTTCGCCGGGAACGCGCGCTACGGCGCGGGCCCCTACGGGCTGGGCCAGCGCGTGCCCATGCTCGTGGTCTCCCCGTGGAGCACGGGCGGCTTCGTGTGCTCGGAGGTCTTCGACCACACCTCCGTCATCCGCTTCATGGAGCGCCGTTTCGGGGTGCGCGAGCCGAACATCTCGCCGTGGCGGCGTGCCGTCTGCGGCGACCTGACCTCGGCCTTCGACTTCCGCCTCGCGGACGCGCGGCCCGCCGCGCTGCCGGACACCGCGGCCTACGAGCCGCCGGACCGCAAGCGGCACCCGGACTACGTGCCGAAGCCGCCGTCCGATCCCTCGCTGCCCAAGCAGGAGAAGGGCTCGCGGCCCGCACGCCCGCTGCCGTACGCCCCGCTGGTGGACGGCGCCGCGACCCCGTCGACCGGGCGCTTCACCCTCACCTTCGGCGGGGGCGACGCGGCGGGCGTGTGCTTCACGGTCACGTCCGGCAACCGCACGGACGGCCCCTGGACGTACACGGCCGGAGCCGGCAGGACGCTCTCCGACACCTGGAACACGGCCTACTCGAAGGGCGTCTACGACCTGTCCGTCTTCGGACCGAACGGCTTCCTGCGCACCTTCCGCGGGCCCGGCAGGACGACCGGACCGGAGGTGACCGCCCGCCACGACGCCCGCACCGGGAGTGTCGGCCTGACGATGACGAACGCGGGCGGCACCGACTGCCACCTGACAGTGACCGACGCGTACGGCGGGACGCGCGAGACCTTCACGGTGCGGGCGGGCGGCCGGCTGGTCCACACGGTGGACCTGCGGCGCAGCAAGCGCTGGTACGACCTGAGCGTGGTGTCGGACGCGGACGGCACCTTCCTGCGCCGCTTCGCCGGGCACGTCGAGACCGGTGAGGCGGGGGTGAGCGACCCGGCCATCGTCACGGTCTGAGCCCGGCCCCGGCCCGCCCCGGGACCGCCCCGGGGCCCGGTGCGGCGGGTGACGGGGCCGCCACGGCGACGGCTCCCGTTCGCGCCGCGGAAGAGAGCGGGGTAGACATGGGATATGGCCCGAAACCGGGACCGCTCCTCGGGGCCCTCGGGCCGCTGGTTCACCGGTCGGCGCCGAGACAGCAGGCGTGAGCCGGGGCAGTCGCGCAACGGCTCACGGGCGCCGTCGGCCGGACGTCTCCGGTCGATGGTGCGCAGCCGCAGCGTCGCCGGTCAGATGTTCCTGCTGCAGCTGCTGATCATTCTGCTGCTCGTCGTCGCCGCGGTGGTCACGCTGGTGCTCCAGGCGCGGAGCGACCGATTCCAGGCGGCGCGCGATCGATCGCTCGCCGCCGCACAGGCGTTCGCCCACAGCCCCGGCCTGGTGGAGACCCTGCAGGGTCCGGACCCCAGCAAGGTGCTGCAGCCGCTGACCGAGGCCGCCCGCAAGGAGGCGGGCGTCGACTTCGTCGTCGTGACCAACCGGGACGGCGTCCGCTACACGCACCCCCGGCCCGAGCTCATCGGCAAGCAGTTCATCGGCACGATCGGGCCCTCGCAGGCCGGCCACGTCACCATCGAGAGCGTCAACGGCCCCCTGGGCGAGGAAGTGCAGGCCGTCGTCCCGGTGCAGGACGACCACGGCAACGTCGTCGGGCTCGTCTCGTCCGGGGTGAAGGTCACCGCCGTGAGCAGCGCGGTCGACCGGCAGCTGCCGCTCGTGCTCGCCGCCGGCGGCGCCGCGCTGGCCCTCGCCACGGGCGGCGCGGCCCTGGTCAGCCGGCGGCTGCAGCGCCAGACGCACGGCCTCGGCCCGGCCGAGATGACCCGGATGTACGAACACCACGACGCGGTCCTGCACGCGGTGCGCGAGGGCGTCGTGATCGTCGGCGGCGACGGCCGCGTGATGCTCGCCAACGACGAGGCGCGCCGGCTCCTGGGCCTGCCGCAGGACGTGGAGGGCCGGGCCGTCGCCGAGCTCGACCTCGACCCCCCGATGGCCGAGCTGCTGGAGTCCCGGCGCGTCGCCAACGACGTGGTGCTGCCCGTAGGGGACCGGCTGCTGGCCGTGAACAACCGGCCGACGGACAGCCGGGGCGGTCCGCCGGGCAGCGTGGCCACCCTGCGGGACTCCACCGAGCTGCGCGCCCTCGCCGGAAAGGCCGAGGCCGCGCGCGAGCGGCTGAAGCTGCTGTACGACGCAAGCGTGGCCGTCGGAACGACCCTCGACGTCCAGCGCACCGCCGAGGAGCTCACCCAGGTGGCCGCTCCCCGGTTCGCGGACTACACCACCGTCGACCTCGCCGAGCCCGTCCTGCGCGGCGACGAGCCGCGGTCGGGGGTCGGCAGCGACGCCCCCGAGCTGCGGCGGGTGGCGCTCAGCGGCGTCCGCGACGACCACCCGCTGTACCGGGCGGGCGAGCTGCACCGGTTCGCCGCGCCCACCCCGCAGGCGACGGGTTTCCTCAGCGGGCACGCCGTCCTCGTTGCCGACCTGTCGGCCTCCTCCGGCTGGCGCACCCAGGACGTCGAGCGCACGCAGGCCATACTGGATTACGGCTTCCACTCCCTGATCACCGTGCCACTCAAGGCGCGCGGCGTGCTGATGGGCATCGCCAACTTCTGGCGGACGGGCGACAACGCCACCTTCGAGGAGGACGACCTGTCCCTGGCGGAGGAGCTGGCGGCGCGCGCCGCCGTGTGCATCGACAACGCCCGGCGCTTCACGCGCGAGCACGCCATGGCCGTGACCCTGCAGCACAGCCTGCTGCCGCGCGGCCTGCCCGAGCAGAACGCCCTCGACGTCGCCTACCGCTACCTGCCGGCCCAGGCCGGGGTGGGCGGCGACTGGTTCGACGTGATCCCGCTGCCGGGGGCCCGGGTGGCCCTGGTCGTCGGCGACGTCGTCGGCCACGGCCTGCACGCCGCCGCCACCATGGGCCGCCTGCGCACCGCCGTACAGAACTTCTCCGCCCTCGACCTGCCGCCCGACGAGCTCCTCGGGCACCTGGACGAGCTGGTCGGGCGCATCGACCTGGAGTCCGCGGGGATGGGCGGGGAGGACGCGATCGCGGGCGCGACCTGCCTGTACGCGATCTACGACCCGGCCACGGGCGTCTGCGCCATGGCCCGGGCCGGCCATCCGCTGCCGGCCATCGTCCACCCCGAGGGGACGGTGGAGTTCCCCGAGCTCCCGGCCGGGCCGCCGCTGGGCCTGGGCGGGCTGCCCTTCGAGGCCGGGGAGCTGCAGCTGCGCGAGGGCAGCAGCCTGGTCCTCTACACCGACGGCCTCATCGAGGACCGCAAGCGGGACATCGACGCCGGCCTCGCGATCCTCACCTCCACGCTCGCCCGCGCCGGCCGGACGCCGGACGAGGTCTGCGAAGAGGTGCTCAAGGCCCTGCTCCCCGCCCGGCAGCGCGACGACATCGCTCTCCTCGTCGCCCGCACCCGCATCCTGGACCCGGACCGGACCGCCGAGTGGGAGCTGCCCTCCGACCCCGCGATCGTGGCGCGCGCCCGCGCCGACGTCACCCGGCAGCTGACCGAGTGGGGCCTGGACGAGGCCGCGTTCACCACCGAGCTGATCCTGAGCGAACTCGTCACCAACGCCATCCGCCACGCCTCGGGCCCGGTCCGCGTGCGCATCGTCCGCGACCGCGCCCTGATCTGCGAGGTCGCCGACGGCAGCAGCACCTCGCCCCACCTGCGCTACGCCGCCGCGGAGGACGAGGGCGGCCGCGGCCTGTTCCTCGTCGCCCAGCTGGCGGAGCGCTGGGGGACGCGGTACACCCCCGAGGGGAAGGTCATCTGGGCGGAGCAGCCGCTGGCGTGAGGGCCGCCGGCCCGGGCACGGCGAAGGACGGGCCGGTTGTTCCGGCCCGTCCTTCGCCGTGCTGCCGTTGCCCGTACGGGCTCAGCGGCCGCGCAGGTTCTTCTTGGCGTTCTCCGCGGACTCCTGGACCTTGCCCGTCACCTTCTCGGCGCGGCCCTCGGCCTCCATGCGCCGGTCGCCCGTCACATTGCCGGTGGTCTCCTTGAGCTTGCCCTTGACCTGCTTGGCCTTCGCCTTGCCTTTGCCCATGACCGGGCCTCCCTGTGTGTGCGTGCGGTGAAGGGGGTTTCTCCCGGAATCCACCATGTGGCGGGTCCACGGGGTCCGCAACCGCAGCCTCACGGGGCCGTGACCAGCAGGCGTACGGCCAGGGCCGTGCCGAGCCGCCCGCGCGGACCGGCCCGGAACCGCTAGAGCTGCCCGGGCCCGCCGCCCGGCCCCTGCAGCCGGCGCAGCGTCCAGCCGCGCCCGGCCGGATCGAGGGGGCGGGTGGCCGCCGTGAAGGTCTCCGCGGCGCGGCGGTAGGAGAGGCGGCCGCGCGCGGTCGTGAACAAGGGGCCTTCGACGCGGCCGAGGACCAGCAGGGGGAGCAGCCGCGCCGCGCCGTCGCCCCAGCGCAGCACGGGAGCCGTACGGGTGGTCCTGGTGCGGCGGCCGGGAAGGTCCAGGTCGTCGACGTCGAGGGCGAGGAGGCGCTCGATGGGGGCGCGGGTCTCGTGCAGCAGGTGCCAGAAGGCCTGTTCGCGCAGCGGGGCGGGGAGTCCGAGGACGGCCCGGACCTCGTGCGGGCGGAGCTTCGCCGCCCCGTCGCGCGGTTTCGGTACGGGCAGGGGGCGCAGTCCGGCGGTGGGGTCGGCGGTCAGCCAGCCCCGCGCGCGCCACCAGGTCACCGCGCTGCCGAGGACGGACAGTTCGCGGTTGGCGGTGCGGGCGCCGACCGTCGCCGAGCGGGCGGTGAAGGCGTCGCGCAGGCGGGCGGGCGTCCGGGGGGCGTCCAGCAGGGTGAGCGGTACGGACGGGGGCACGGCGTTGCGGCGGTCT
Source organism: Streptomyces sp. KLMMK (assembly GCF_036961605.1). Taxonomy (NCBI): domain Bacteria; kingdom Bacillati; phylum Actinomycetota; class Actinomycetes; order Kitasatosporales; family Streptomycetaceae; genus Streptomyces; species Streptomyces sp. KLMMK. The sequence goes on along the minus strand of NZ_JBAMDC010000102.1, from coordinate 1,073 downwards.
TCGCCCCCGGGCGGCGTGCGGTCCACCAGGGCCCAGGCCCACGTGGCGAGGGCGATGCCGTAGACCCGCCGGGAACCGGCGCCCAGGCCGGAGGCCGCGAGGTACCGCTCGACGGCTACGGCGTACTCCACGGGATGGTTCACGAGGCCCCCAGGTCCGGTCGGCGCATCCATCGACCGCAGTAAACAGCATTCCGAGCGGTCCCGAAGCCAGCATAAGTTGACTTCCCTCGACTCAACTTCATTTCGCTCGGTCCTGGCGTGTCCGTCCGCGGACCCTGCACTCTGCCCGCATGTCAATCGATCTCCGTCCCCCGGCGGTGCTGCGCGAGCGGCACTTCCGCCTCTTCTTCATTGGTTACGTCACCTCGCTGCTGGGGTCGTCGATGGCCTCGATCGCCCTGTCCTTCGCCGTCCTGCAGGCGGGCGGCGGGGGCACCGAGCTGGGTCTGGTCCTGTCGGCGCGGATCCTGCCGCTCGTCCTCGTCCTGCTCGCGGGCGGCGTCCTCACCGACCGGCTGGGCGGCCGTCAGGTGATGCTGGCCGCCGACGTCCTGCGCTGCGTGACCCAGGCCGGGCTGGCCCTGGCCCTGCTGGGCGGGGCGCCGGACCTCGGCACCCTGCTCGTCCTCGTCGCCCTCTGGGGCGCGGCGGAGGCCCTCTTCACCCCGGCACTGGAGGCGTACGTGCCACGGATGGCCCGCGACGAGTCGCTGCCGGACGCCAACGCCCTGCTGGGCACGGCGCGTTCGGCGGCGTCCGTCGCGGGACCCGCCCTCGCGGGCGTCCTGACGGCTGCCGCCGGGCCGTCCTGCGTGCTCGCGCTCGACGCCGCCAGTTACGCGGTGAGCGTCGTCGTCCTTTGCCTGCTGCCCGGCCCGGACCGCAAGGCGGCCGCGCGGGCCTCGTTCCTCACCGAACTGCGGGAGGGATGGACGGAGTTCCGCTCGCGCACCTGGCTGTGGGTGACCACGGCGCACGTCTGCCTGTTCAACCTGTTCGTGTGGGGGCCGCTGCTGGTGCTGGGCCCGGTCGTCGCCGAGCGGCGGCTCGGGGGCGCGACCTCGTGGGGGC
>NZ_JBAMDC010000101.1:0-19368 GCF_036961605.1 Streptomyces sp. KLMMK | reverse complement strand
GCGCCTGGCCTGGGGAGCCCCCGCCGGAAGCGGCCACCGCACCGCCCCCGTACGCCAGTACGAGGTGCGCCAGGCCCTGCCCGGCGGGGGCTTCCGCTTCCTCGGCGGCACCTGCGGGCATGCCTACTACGTCCCGGCGCTGCGTCGTACGGACGGCGAGGCGGCCACCCGCATCGAGGTGCGCGCCGTGGACGAGCTGTACACCGCCTCCGCCCCCGCTCCCGTCACCTTTCGCTGGTAAGGAATCCGACCTGATGCACAACGACCGCACCATCACCGAAGCCCGGCTGAAGCGCGTGCTGGACGAGCGCATCCGGCCGGCCGTGTACCCCGAGTCGGTGCCGCTGTCCGTCACCGTCTGGAACGCGCCCGGCGAGCCCGTCCCGGTGGCCGAGGGGATCGCCGCCGGGGGCGTGCCGATCGCGGCCGGCGCGGCGTGGGGGCCGCCGTGGGGCACGAGCTGGTTCACCGTCGCGGGCAGCGTGCCGCGGCACTGGGCGGGCCGTACGGTCGAGGCGCTGCTCGACCTGGGGTTCGACGAGAACATGCCGGGCTTCCAGTGCGAGGGACTCGTCTACCGGCCGGACGGCTCGCCGGTGAAGGGCCTGAACCCGCGCAACCAGTGGGTCCGGATCACCGACCGGGCGGTGGGCGGCGAGGAGGTGCTGCTGCACGTCGAGGCGTCGTCCAACCCCGTCATCCTCGACTACCACCCCTTCGTGCCGACGGAGCTGGGCGACCGGGAGACGGCGGACGGCGAGCCGCGCTACCGGCTGGCGCGCATGGACCTCGCGGTCTTCGACCGGACGGTGTGGGAGCTCGTCCAGGACCTGGAGGTGCTGGAGGGGCTGATGACCGAGCTGCCGGTGGACTCGCCGCGCCGCTGGGAGATCCTGCGGGCGGCCGAGCGCGCGCTGGATGCGGTCGACCTGCAGGACGTCGGCGGTACGGCGGCCGCGGCGCGCGAGCGGCTCGCGGCCGTCCTGTCCTCGCCTGCGCACGCCTCCGCGCACCGGATCAGCGCGGTGGGCCACGCGCACATCGACTCGGCGTGGCTGTGGCCGCTCCGCGAGACGGTGCGCAAGGTCGCCCGCACGACGTCGAACATGACCGCGCTGCTGGAGGACGAGCCGGAGTTCGTCTACGCCATGTCGCAGGCCCAGCAGTTCGCGTGGATCAAGGAGCACCGGCCGGAGGTGTACGCGCGCGTGAAGAAGGCCGTCGCGGACGGCCGGTTCGTGCCGGTGGGCGGCATGTGGGTGGAGTCGGACACGAACATGCCGGGGTCGGAGGCGCTGGCCCGGCAGTTCGTGCACGGCAAGCGCTTCTTCCTGGAGGAGTTCGGGATCGAGACGGAGGAGGTGTGGCTGCCGGACTCCTTCGGCTACTCCGCCGCGCTGCCGCAGCTGGTGAGGCTGGCGGGGGCCAAATGGTTCCTGACGCAGAAGATCTCGTGGAGCCAGGCGAACAAGTTCCCGCACCACACGTTCTGGTGGGAGGGCCTGGACGGCACCCGCGTCTTCACCCACTTCCCGCCGATCGACACCTACAACGCCCAGCTCTCGGGCCGGGAGCTCGCGCACGCCGTCCGCAACTTCCAGGAGAAGGGCGGGGCCACCCGCTCCCTCGCACCGACGGGGTGGGGCGACGGGGGCGGCGGCACCACGCGCGAGATGCTGGCGCGGGCGAAGCGGCTGGCGGACCTGGAGGGTTCGGCGCGGGTGGTCTTCGAGAAGCCCTCGGCGTTCTTCGAGAAGGCGCACGCGGAGTACGCCGAGGCGCCGGTGTGGGTGGGCGAGCTGTACCTGGAGCTGCACCGGGCGACCCTGACCAGCCAGGCCCGCACCAAGCAGGGCAACCGGCGCAGCGAGCACCTGCTGTACGAGGCGGAGCTGTGGGCGGCGACGGCGGCCGTGCGGACGGGCTTCCCGTATCCGTACGAGGCGCTGGACCGGATCTGGAAGACGGTGCTGCTGCACCAGTTCCACGACATCCTGCCGGGCACCTCGATCGCGTGGGTGCACCGGGAGGCGGCGGCGGCGTACGCGGCGGTGGCGGCGGAGCTGGAGGAGATCGTCGCCGGTGCGCTGACGGCTCTGGCGGGCGACGGCGCGGGCGGCGGGACGGTGGTGTTCAATGCGGCGCCGCACGGACGGGGCGGCGTTGCCGCGAACGCCGCCGTACACGCCGGTTCCTTCGCGCCCGCGCCCGCGGAGGTCCGGCAGCGCGAGGGCGGCGGTTTCGTCCTGGAGAACACCTGGCTGCGGGCCGAGGTCGACCCGCGCGGGCTCGTGGTCTCGGTGTACGACCGCGAGGCGGAGCGCGAGACGATCGCGCCGGGAGCGGCGGCCAACCTGCTGCAGCTGCACCAGGACTTCCCGAACATGTGGGACGCCTGGGACGTGGACCACTTCTACCGCAACACGGTGACCGATCTGACGGACGCCGAGTCGGTGGGCCTCGCGGACGACGGGACGGCGGTGCGCGTGGTGCGCACCTTCGGCTCCTCGCGCGTCGAGCAGCGGATCGCCCTCCCGGCGGGCGCACGGCGCCTGGACATCGAGACGGAGGTCGACTGGCACGAGACGGAGAAGTTCCTCAAGGCGGCCTTCCCGCTCGACGTGCACGCCGACCGTACGGCGGCGGAGACCCAGTTCGGGCACCTGTACCGGCCCACGCACACCAACACCAGCTGGGACGCCGCCAAGTTCGAGGCGTGCGCGCACCGCTTCGTGCACCTGGAGGAGCCGGGCTGGGGCGTGGCGGTCGTCAACGACGCGACGTACGGCTACGACGTGACGCGGACGGTCCGCCCGGAGGACACGGGCACGACCACGACGGTCCGGCTGTCCCTCCTGCGGGCCCCGCGCTTCCCGGACCCGCGCACCGACCAGGGGGTGCACCGCTTCCGGTACGCGCTGGTGCCGAACGCGTCGATCGGCGACGCCGTCCGCGAGGGCTACCGGATCAACCTTCCGGAGCGGCGGGTGCCGGGAAGCTCCGGTGTACGGCCGCTGGCCCACGTCGACAACGAGGGCGTCGTCATCACGGCCGTGAAGCTCGCGGACGACGCCGGCGGCGATGTGATCGTGCGGCTGTACGAGTCGCTGGGCGGCCGGGCCCGTGCGCGTCTGACGGCGGGCTTCCCCCTCGCCTCGGCCTCCGTGTGCGACCTCCTGGAGCGGCCGCAGGCCACGGCGGCGACGGACGGTGACGTCGTCCCGCTGTCGCTGCGGCCGTTCCAGGTCCTCACGCTGCGGCTGGAGCGACGCGGCTAGATGCGGCTAGATACGGCTGGATGCCGAGGGCGCCCATCAGCATCGGGAAGGAGGCGACCAGCTCCCGCTCCCAGTACGGCCACGTGTGGGTGCCTTCGGAGGCGCACACCGTGGCCGGGATGCGGAGTTCGGCGAGGCGGGCCCGGAGCTGCCCGTTCATACCGAAGATCGCTCGTTCGACGGCCTCGCCGCCGTGTGCCGCCGGGTCGGTGCAGCGGGCCGGGGAGGGCGGTGGTCCGCCCCACTGCCAGCCCGTCCCGCTGTCGGTGCCGTTTCCGTAGGAAACGTAGAGGGGCGTCCCCGCGAGGGAGGCGGCCTGGTGGAGTGGGCTGTGGCGCTCCCAGATGCTCCGCTGGCGCACGTCGGCGGGGTCGCCGGTGTCGAAGGGGTAGCCGGGCTCCCCCCACACGCGCTTCCAGTCGGCGAGGCAGGAGACGGCGCCGGCCTTGACCGCATCGGGCCCGCTGAAGCCGCCGTCGGGCGACTTGTACAGCATGTTCACGCCGCCGCTGTAGGAGGCTGCCGCCTTGAACATGCCCGGGTGCGCGGCGGCGAACTTCAGCGCGCCCTGGCCGCCCATGGACAGGCCCGCGACGGCCGCCCGGTCCGTACCGGCGCGGTAGGCGCGCTCCAGGAGCGGCCTGAGCTCGCCGAGCAGATAGGTCTCCCAGGCGGGAGCGCCGCCCCTGCCGTAGTTCCACCAGTCGCTGTAGCCGCTGCAGCCGCTGGTCTCCGGCATGACGACGATGACGTCCCGCCCTGCGGCGAGCTCCTCGACGTGCGTGTTGGCGGTCCAGTCCTTGTGGTTTCCGCCGCCGCCGTGCAGCAGCCACAGGGTGGGCCACGTGCGCTGTGCGTTGCGGTCCCAGCCGGCGGGGAGCAGCAGCCGCACCCATCTGGTGTGCGTCAGCCCGTCGATCTCGGGCGACCGGACGGCCACGTCGAGCGTCCGGTCGTCGATCCGTACTTCCCGGACGACTTCTGCCGGATTGTCCGCGGCGCGGGCCGTACTCGCGCCTCCGGGGCCGGGGACCTGCATCCCCAGCAGAGTCAGGATCAGCGCGAGCACCGCCAGCACCCCGCGCGTGCGGGCCTTGCGCACCATGTGACGCCCCCTCACCCTCGGTGATGTCCGTCCACACTACGGTGAGGGTGTGACAACGTATGTGGCGCTGCTGCGCGGTATCAATGTGGGCGGCAAGAAGCGTGTTCCCATGCAGACTTTGCGGGAGCTGCTGTCCGGCATGGGCTGCGGCTCCGTCCGTACGCACCTCAACAGCGGCAACGCCGTGTTCACGCACCCCGGCGCGGGCGCGGAGGAGCTGGCCCGCGGGCTCGAGCAGGCGATCGAGCGCGAGCTGGGCTTCGCGGTGGCGTGCATGGTGCGGGATGCGGGTGACATGCGCCGCGTCGTTGACGCCGATCCGTTCGCCGGACGGGATGTCGACCCCGCGCGGTACGTGGTGACGTTCCTGGCCGCCCCCGCCGACCCGGCGGCCGTCGCGGACCTGGACCCGGCGGCGTACGCGCCGGAGGAGTTCGTCCTGGCCGGGCGCGAGCTGTACGTGTACTACGCGGAGGGGATCCGGGACGCGAAGCTCGCGAAGGTGCTGACGGAGCGGCGCCTGGGCACGGCGGGCACCGGGCGCAACTGGAACACGGTCACCAAGCTGGCCGCCATGGCGCAGGAGACGGAGGCGGCAGCCGGGGAGTGACTCCGGCGCGACCATGACCCGGCCGCCGAGCAGGGAATCCGGCCCGCGGACCAGCCGGACGAGGTCTCCGCTTAGCATGCGGGCATGAAGCTGCGTTTTCCCCGCCTGCGCGGGCGACGGCTCGTCGCCACTGCCGCCGCGGCCGTCGTGCTCGCCGGCGGCGGCACCTGGGCCGTGGCCTCCGGGGCCGGGGGCGATCCGCCCGTGCACCGCGAGGACCGCTTCATGACGGTGCCGGAGGCACCGGGGGCGAGCGGTCCGGTGCGGATCGACACGTCGTTCTTCACCGCGGGCGGGGAGGGCCGCAGGCCTGCCGTGCTGCTCGCGCACGGCTTCGGCGGCAGCAAGGACGACCTGCGCGGCCAGGCCGAGGACCTGGCGCGCTCCGGCTACGCGGTGCTCACGTGGTCCGCGCGCGGCTTCGGGCGCTCCACGGGCCGGATCGGGCTCAACGACCCGGACCGCGAGGTCGCCGACGTGAGCCGGCTGATCGACTGGCTCGCCGCGCGGCCCGAGGTCGAGCGGGACGGGGACAAGGACCCCCGGGTGGGCATAGCGGGCGGGTCGTACGGCGGCGCGGTCGCGCTGCTGGCGGCCGGTCACGACAAGCGCGTCGACGCGATCGCCCCGCAGGTCACGTACTGGAACCTCGCCGACGCCCTCTTCCCCGAGGGCGTGTTCAAGAAGCTCTGGGCCGGGATCTTCTTCACCTCCGGCTCCGCCGCGACGCCGGGGACCGCCACCGCACCGGGGCGCTCGGCCGGCAAGGCCGGCGCGGCCCCGCGCAGCGCACCCGCGGCCCCCTCCGCGCCGCTCGGCTGCGGGCGGTTCGAAAAGCAGCTGTGCGAGATGTACGAGCGGGTGGCCGTGGCCGGCAAACCCGACGCACAGGCCCGGGAGCTGCTGGAGCGCCGCAGCCCCGCAGCGGTCGCCGGGCGCATCAAGGTGCCCGCCCTGCTCGTCCAGGGCCAGACCGACTCGCTCTTCCCGCTGGACCAGTCCGACGCGGCGGCCCAGGCGATCGGCCGCAACGGCGCGCCCGTCGCGGTCGACTGGGTCGCAGGCGGCCACGACTCCGGCTTCGGCGAGGCCGACCGGACGGCGCTGCGCACGCGCGCGTGGTTCGACCGTTACCTCAAGGACGACGACAGCGCGTCCACCGGACCCGCCTTCCGGGTCAGCAGGACGGGCGGCATCGACACCACCGACGGCAAGGCGCAGCTGCGCGGTGCGAGCGGCAGCAGCTATCCGGGTCTGCGCCACGACCCGGAGACGGTCGGGCTGTCCGGACGGAGGCAGTCCTTCGCCAACCCGCCGGGGGCGGCGCCCCCGGCGATCTCCTCCGTACCCGGGGTCGGGGGTGCGGTGTCGCAGCTGTCCGGGTTCGGGCTGGGGCTGTCGCTCGACTTCCCCGGACAGCACGCCCGGTTCGAGTCGGAGCGCCTCACCGAGGGGGTCCGGGTGACGGGCTCCCCGGCGGTGAAGGTGAAGGTCGCCTCCGACACGGGCGAAGCGGTGCTGTTCGCCAAGGTGTACGACGTCGGCCCGAACGGGCAGCAGGTGCTGCCCGCCCAGCTCGTCGCGCCGGTGCGGGTCGAGGACGCCAAGGCCGGGCGGACGGTGGAGCTGAAGCTCCCGGCGATCGACCACACCTTCGAGTCCGGCCACCGGATGCGGCTCGTGATCGCCTCGACCGACCTCGGCTACGCCTCGCCGGCCGCGCCCGCCACGTACGCCGTCTCCCTGGAGGGCGGGCTGAGCGTGCCGACGGCGCCCGGGGTGCGGACGGCTTCGGCCGCGCTGCCGTGGTGGACGTGGGGCCTGCCGCTGGGCGGTGTGCTCGTCGCGGCCGCCGTGCTGCTGACGGGCCGGCGGCGGGTGACCGCGCCGGCGCCGGACCCGGACCTCTCCGGAGTGCCCCTGCAGATCACCGGCCTGAGTAAGCGGTACGCCAAGTCCGCCGACCGGTACGCCGTGCGGGAGCTGTCCTTCCGGGTCGAACGCGGGCAGGTCCTCGGCCTGCTGGGGCCGAACGGCGCGGGCAAGACCACGACGCTGCGGATGCTCATGGGGCTCATCCGCCCCGACGCGGGCGAGGTGCGGGTCTTCGGGCACGCGGTGCGGCCGGGTGCGCCCGTGCTGTCGCGGGTCGGGGCGTTCGTGGAGGGCGCGGGCTTCCTGCCCCACCTGTCCGGCCGCGCCAACCTCGACCTGTACTGGCAGGCGACAGGCCGGCCGGCCGAGGACGCGCACATCGAGGAGGCCCTGGAGATCGCGGGGCTGGGCCCGGCGCTGGAGCGCGCCGTGCGCACGTACTCGCAGGGCATGCGGCAGCGGCTCGCCATCGCCCAGGCCATGCTGGGGCTGCCGGACCTGCTGATCCTGGACGAGCCGACCAACGGGCTGGACCCGCCGCAGATCCGGGAGATGCGCGAGGTGATGATCCGCTACGCGGCCGCCGGCCGTACCGTCATCGTCTCCAGCCACCTCCTCTCCGAGGTCGAGCAGAGCTGTACGCACCTGGTGGTCATGGACCGCGGCCGGCTGGTGACCGCCGGCCCGGTCGGGGACATCGTCGGCTCGGGCGACACCCTGCTCGTCGGCGTCGAGGGCGAGGTGTCGGAGGTGACGGCGGACAAGGTGGCCGCGCTGCCGGGGGTGGCCTCGGCGGTACGGGCCGAGGAGGGCCTGCTGGTCCGGCTGGACGGCGCGAGCGCGCCGCAGCTGCTGGCCGAGCTGGTCCGGCTGGAGATCCCGGTGGCGAGCGTGGGTCCGCACCGCCGCCTGGAGGACGCGTTCCTGACCCTGATCGGAGGCCCGTCGTGAGCGCAGTGGGGCACGTGGAAGAGGCGGCCGAGTCCGCTCCCGGCTACCGGGCGCGGCACACCCTGCCGCTGCGCGTCGAGGCGATGCGGCAGCTGCGGCGGCGCCGGACGCTGGTGGTCGGGGCGGTGCTCGCGGTCCTGCCGTTCGTGCTGATCGCGGCGTTCGCGATCGGAGGGCAGCCGAGCGGGCGGAACGGGCGGGTCACGCTCATCGACACCGCCACGGCGTCCGGCGTGAACTTCACCGCGACGTGCCTGTTCGTCTCGGCGGGCTTCCTGCTCGTGGTGCCGGTCGCGCTGTTCTGCGGCGACACGGTGGCCTCCGAGGCCGGCTGGTCCTCGCTGCGCTACCTGCTCGCGGCCCCGGTGCCGCGGACCCGGCTGCTGGTCAGCAAGCTGACGGTGGCGCTGGTGTTCAGCGCGGCGGCGATGGTGCTGCTGCCGGGGGTGGCACTGGCGGCGGGCACGGCCGCGTACGGCTGGGGGCCGCTGCAGATCCCGACGGGCGGCTCCCTGCCGGGCACCACCGCCGTGGGGCGGCTCGCGATCGTCGTGGCGTTCGTCTTCGTCGGCCAGCTGGTGACGGCCGGGCTGGCGTTCTGGCTGTCGACGGTCACGGACGCGCCGCTGGGTGCGGTGGGCGGCGCGGTCGGCCTGACGATCGTCGGCAACGTCCTGGACGCCGTGACGGCGCTGGGCCACTGGCGGGACTTCCTTCCGGCCCACTGGCAGTTCGCGTGGGCGGATGCGCTGCAGCCCCGGCTGGAGTGGGGCGGAATGATCAAGGGGACGGCGGTGTCGGTGGCGTACGCCCTGGTGCTGTTCGCTCTGGCGTTCCGGCACTTCCGGGGGAAGGACGTGGTGTCCTGACGGACGGTCGCTCGATTCGGCCGGCCGGCCGGACCGGCCAGCCGGTCCAATCCTGCAGGCCCGTCCGGCCGGCCCATCCGGCCGGCCCGTCCTGCCGGCCCGGCACCGCCGGGCTGCCCGGTGGAAGCCGAGCGCCGTTGCGGCGGGAAGAAGGCCCCGGTCCCGCCCTTTCACCGTTTCCCGGGGCTGTGCCCCGGCCCCCAGGCCCTACCGCCTGCCCCTGGGGGCCCGGGGGCTTGCCCCCCGGAGGAAACGGCGAAAGGGCGGGTCCGGGGCCTCTTCTCCCGCCGCAGCGGCGCGCCACCCCCCTCCGGGGTCTCCGGCGGTGCCGGACCCACCCGGCCGCCGGGGTGATCCGGACCCGGAGCTCGCTACGCCCCGTACACCGCCCCCGGCCGGCGCGCCCCCGCCAGTAGCTCCCGGACCGCCTCTCCCGCTTCCTTCGGGGTCCAGCGGTCGCCCTTGTCGGTGACGGGGCCCGGGTGCCAGCCCTCCATGACGGTGATGCGGCCGGCCTCCGCGGCGAAGATCTGGCCGGTGACGCCGGCCGAGTGGGCGGAGGCGAGCCAGACCACGAGCGGGGAGACGTTGGCGGGGGCCATGGCGTCGAAGCCGTTTGGGGGTGCGGCCATCGTCGCCGCGAAGGTGTGCTCGGTCATGCGGGTGCGGGCGGCGGGGGCGACGGCGTTGGCCTGGACGCCGTAGCGGGCCAGTTCGGCGGCGGCGACGAGGGTCAGGGCGACGATGCCGGCCTTGGCGGCGGCGTAGTTGGCCTGGCCGACGCTGCCGAGCAGCCCGGCCCCCGACGTGGTGTTGACGATGCGCGCCTGCGGCGTGCGCCCGGCCTTGTGCTCGGCCCGCCAGTGCGCGGCGGCGTGCCGCAGCGGCAGGAAGTGGCCTTTGAGGTGGACCGCGACGACGGCGTCCCAGTCGTCCTCGCCGAGGTTGACGAGCATCCGGTCGCGCAGGATGCCCGCGTTGTTGACGAGGGTGTCGAGCCGGCCGTAGGCGTCGAGGGCGGTGGCGACGAGGGCGGCCGCGCCGTCGTCCGTGGAGACGTCGCCGCTGTGCACGACGGCTTCGCCGCGCCGCGCGCGGATCTCGTCGACGACGCGCCGTGCCTCGCCCGCCGAGGCCCCCGGTAGTTCGTTCACGACGACCCGCGCGCCTTCGGCCGCGAGGGCGAGGGCGTGTGCCCGGCCCAGGCCGCGGCCGGCGCCGGTGACGGCGGCGACGCGTCCGGCGCAGATTCCGGTCATGTCGGGGGCTCCTCGTGGTCGTGGTTGACGGTGGCGGCGGCGAGGAACGCGGGCCGTTCGCCGCCGCCGTGGACGAGCAGGTCGGCGCCGGTGATGTGGGCGGCGTCGGCGGAGGCGAGGAAGACGGCGGCGGCGCCGACCTCGCCGGGCTCGGCGAGCCGCCCCGCGGGCACGGTGCGGGCGACGGCGGCGAGGCCGTCGGCGTCCCCGTAGTGGAGGTGGGCGGATTCGGTGCGCACCATGCCGAGGACGAGGGTGTTGACGCGGACGGCGGGGGCCCATTCGACGGCCATGGTGCGGGCGAGGCTGTGCAGTCCGGCCTTGGCGGCACCGTAGGCGGCGGTGCCCGGCGAGGGGCGGGTGCCGCTCACGCTGCCGACCATCAGGATGCAGCCGCCGTCCGGCCGTTCGCGCAGCAGGGGGTACGCGGCGAGCGAGGCGGTCAGCGGTGCGACGAGGTTGAGGCCGATGACGCGCGCGTGGCGTTCCGCACCGGCCGCGTCGAGCAGCCGGAAGGGGGTGCCGCCCGCGTTGTTCACGAGGACGTCCAGGCGCCCGTACTCGTGGGCCACCCGGCCGAAGAGGGCGGTAACGGCGGCCGGGTCGCGCAGGTCCGCGGGCAGGTGGCGGGCGGTGCGCCCGGCCTCCGTGACGGGCCGGTCCGGCGGGCGGCGGGCGCAGACGACGACGTGCGCGCCGGTGCGCAGGAAGGCCCGGGCGATCCCCGCCCCCACGCCGCGCGTGCCGCCGGTGACGACGACGGTGCGCGCCTCCGGGGGCTCCGGCCCCGTCTCCGTACCGCCCGGCATCGCGCCACCTCCCGCGGCGGGTCGTCCGCTGCTACCGTGAACGGGCGTTGCCGCCTAACAAACGTTTGGTGGAAAGGTAGCGGATCCTCCGATGAGTGTCTCCACCTCACGCCCCGAGCCTGCCGTCGCCGTCGTCACCGTGGACTTCCCGCCGGTCAACGCCCTGCCCGTACAGGGCTGGTACGACCTGGCGGGAGCGGTCGGCGCGGCCGGCGCCGACCCCGCGGTCCGCTGTGTCGTGCTGACCGCCGCCGGCCGCGGCTTCAACGCCGGCGTGGACCTCAAGGAGATCCGGGACTCCCCCGGCCACGAGGCCCTGATCGGCGCCAACCACGCCTGCGCGGCGGCCTTCTCCGCGGTCTACGACTGCCCGGTGCCGGTGATCGCCGCCGTGCACGGCTTCTGCCTGGGCGGGGGCGTCGGCCTGGCCGGCAACGCCGACGCCGTCGTCGCCTCCGATGACGCCGTGTTCGGCCTGCCCGAGCTGGACCGGGGTGCGCTCGGCGCCGCCACGCACCTGGCCCGGCTCGTCCCGCAGCACCTGATGCGCACGCTCTACTTCACCTCGCGCACGGTCACCGCGCAGGAGTTGTACCGGCACGGATCCGTCTGGCGCGTCGTGCCGCGCGACGGGCTGCGCGCGGCCGCCCTGGAGCTGGCCGGGGAGATCGCCGCCAAGGACGGGTCGCTGCTGCGCCTGGCGAAGGCCGCGCTCAACGGCATCGACCCGGTGGACGTGCGCCGCAGCTACCGCTACGAGCAGGGCTTCACCTTCGAGGCGGGCCTGTGCGGCGTGGGCGACCGCCTCCGCGAGGCGTTCGGCTCCGGCGGCGACCGGGGCGACCGGGAGGGCCGGAAGAGGCAGGAGCGGCAGGAGGAACCGTGAACGGCGACAAGACCATGACCGCCGACGAGGCGGTGGCGCACCTGGAGAGCGGGATGACCGTCGGCATCGGCGGCTGGGGCTCCCGGCGCAAGCCGATGGCCCTCGTCCGGGCCCTGCTGCGCTCGGACGTCCGCGACCTGACGGTGGTCTCCTACGGCGGCCCGGACGTCGGCCTGCTGGTGGCCGCGGGCCGGGTCCGCAAGCTCGTGGCGGCCTTCGCGACGCTCGACTCTATCCCGCTCGAACCGCACTTCCGCGCCGCCCGGCAGCGCGGGGACGTCGAACTCGTCGAGCTGGACGAGGCGATGTTCATGTGGGGGCTGACGGCCGCGGCGCACCGGCTGCCGTTCCTGCCGGTACGGGCGGGCCTCGGCTCGGACGTCATGACCGTCAACCCTTTCCTGCGCACGGTGACGTCGCCGTACGAGGACGGGGAGGAGCTCGTCGCCGTCCCGGCGCTCACGCTGGACGCGGCGCTCGTGCACCTCAACCGGGCGGACGCGCGCGGCAACGCCCAGTACCTGGGCCCGGATCCGTACTTCGACGACCTGTTCTGCGAGGCGGCGCGAGAGGCGTACGTCTCCTGCGAACGGGTGGTCGACAGTGCCGGGTTCGCCGAGGGCGGCGGCCCGCAGACCCTGCTCGTACAGCGGAGCTGCGTCAACGGCGTCGTCGAGGCGCCGGGCGGGGCGCATTTCACCTCCTGCGTGCCGGACTACGGCCGGGACGAGGCGTTCCAGGCCGCGTACGCCGCCGCGGCGGCGGACCCCGGGGCCTGGCGGGAGTTCGCCGACCGCTTCCTGTCGGGGGACGAGAACGCCTACCGCGCCGCGGTCGACGACTTCGCCGAGGGCGCGGCGTGAGCGCCGGGCGCGCCGAGGTGTGCGTCGTGGCGTGCGCGGAAGCCTGGCGCGGCGACGGGGAGATCCTGGCCAGCCCCATGGGCGTGGTCCCCACGATCGGGGCGCGGCTCGCGCGGCTCACCTTCACCCCGGACCTGCTGCTCACGGACGGGGAGGCGCTGCTGATGGCCGACGTGCCCGCGCTGGGCGCAAAGCCCCGGGCGGTCGAGGGCTGGCTGCCGTTCCGGCGGCACCTGGCCGTGGTCGCGGGCGGGCGGCGGCACGTGATGATGGGGGCGGCCCAGCTCGACCGGCACGGCAACCAGAACATCTCCTGTGTCGGCGACTGGCACCGGCCCGCGCGGCAGCTGCTCGGCGTGCGCGGGGCGCCGGCCAACACCCTCAACAACCCGACGAGTTACTGGATCCCGCGGCACTCCCCGCGCGTCCTGGTCGAGAAGGCCGACATGGTCAGCGGCGTCGGCTACGACCGGGCGGCCGCCGCGGGGCCTTCGGCGACGCGCTTCCACCGCATCCCGCGCGTGGTCACCGACCTGGCCGTCCTCGACTTCGAGACGCCGGACCGCACGATGCGGGTCCGCTCCCTGCACCCCGGCGTGACGGCCGCCGAGCTGCAGGCGGCCACCGGGTTCCCCCTGGAGGTCCCCCGCGACGTGCCGCGCACCCGCCTGCCCTCCGCCGAGGAGCTGCGGCTGATCCGTGAGGTCATCGACCCGGACGGGCTGCGCGCGCGGGAGGTACGGGGGTGAGGACGGCGCTGACCGACCTGGTGGGCGTACGGCACCCGCTCGTCCAGACGGGCATGGGCTGGGTGGCGGGCCCGCGCCTGGTCTCGGCGGTGGCGGAGGCGGGCGCGCTGGGCATCCTGGGCTCGGCCACGATGACGCCCGACGGGCTCAGGGCCGCCATCAGGAAGGTGCGCTCCCGCACCGGGCAGCCGTTCGGGGTCAACCTGCGGGCGGACGCGGGCGACGCCCGGGAGCGCGTGGACATCCTGATCGAGGAGGGCGTGCGGGTCGCGTCGTTCGCGCTCGCCCCGTCCCGGGAGCTGATCGCCCGCCTGAAGGACGCCGGGGTGGTCGTCGTCCCGTCGGTGGGGGCGCGGCGGCACGCCGAGAAGGTGGCGGCCTGGGGTGCGGACGCGGTCGTGGTGCAGGGCGCGGAGGGCGGCGGCCACACGGGCGAGGTCGCGACGTCGGTCCTGCTGCCGCAGGTGGTCGACGCGGTGGGCATCCCGGTCGTCGCGGCGGGCGGCTTCCGCGACGGGCGCGGGCTGGTGGCGGCCCTGGCGTTCGGCGCGGCGGGGGTCGCCATGGGCACGCGCTTCCTGCTGACCGCGGACAGCACGGTGCCCGGCCCGGTGAAGGCGGCGTACCTCGCGGCGACGGTGCGGGACGTCACGGTCACGACGAAGGTCGACGGTCTCCCCCACCGGATGCTGCGCACGCCCTTCGTCGCGGGGCTGGAGCGCTCGGGGCGGCTCGGCGGGCTCGTCCGGTCGCTGCGGCACGCGGCCGCCTTCCGGGCGCTGTCGGGGACCGGCTGGGCGGCGGTGGTGCGCGACGGCCTGGCGATGTGCCACGGACGCGAGCTGACGTGGAGTCAGGTGCTGATGGCGGCGAACACGCCGGTGCTGCTGCGGGCCGCGATGGTGGACGGCCGCACGGACGTGGGGGTGATGGCCTCGGGGCAGGTCGCCGGTGTCATCGACGACCTGCCGACGTGCGCCGAGCTGGTCGGGCGCGTGATGGCGGAGGCGGAGGAGGTGCTGGCGGCGCTCACGGCGCCCCGGGCCGCCCCGTAGCCTTCACAACCGCTCGATGACCGTCACGTTGGCCTGGCCGCCGCCCTCGCACATCGTCTGCAGGCCGTAGCGGCCGCCCGTGCGCTCGAGTTCGTGCAGGAGCGTGGTCATCAGCTTCGCGCCGGTCGCGCCCAGGGGGTGGCCCAGGGCGATGGCTCCGCCGTTGACGTTGACCTTCTCCGGGTCGGCGCCGGTCTCCTGCAGCCAGGCCAGGACGACGGAGGCGAAGGCCTCGTTGATCTCGACGAGGTCGATGTCCGCCATCGTCAGCCCGGCCTTCTTCAGCGCGTGGGCGGTGGCCGGGACGGGCGCCGTCAGCATGCGGATCGGGTCCTCGCCGCGTACGGACAGGTGGTGGACGCGGGCGCGCGGGGTCAGCCCGTGGTCGCGCACGGCGCGTTCGCTCGCGAGCAGCAGGGCCGCCGCCCCGTCGGATATCTGGGAGGAGAGGGCGGCCGTCAGCCGGCCGCCGTCCACCACCGGCTTCAGCGCGGCCATCTTCTCCGGGGAGGTGTCCCGGCGCGGCCCTTCGTCGGCCGTCAGCCCGCCGCAGGGGGCGAGTTCCCGGTCGAAGCGGCCCTCGTCGGCGGCGCGCACGGCCCTCCGGTGCGAGAGCAGCGCGTACTCCTCCATGGCGGTGCGCGTGATGCCCCACTGCCGGGCGATGAGCTCGGCCCCGTGGAACTGGCTGACGGGCCGGTCGCCGTAGCGCGCCCGCCAGCCCTGCGAGCCGGCGAAGGGGCCCTCGGTGAGGCCGAGCGGGACGGCCGCGCGGTGGACGGCGTAGGCGATCGGGATCTGCGACATGTTCTGGACGCCGCCCGCGACGACGAGGTCCTGGGTGCCGGAGAGGACGGCCTGGGCGGCGAAGTGGACGGCCTGCTGGCCGGAGCCGCACTGCCGGTCGACGGTGACGCCGGGGACCTCCTCGGGCAGTCCGGCGGCCAGCCAGCTCGTCCGGGCGATGTCCCCGGCCTGCGGGCCGACGGCGTCGAGGCAGCCGAGGACGACGTCGTCGACGGCGGCCGGATCGACGCCCGTGCGCGCTATCAGGGCGCGCAGGACGTGCGCGCCGAGGTCGGCGGGGTGGACGGCGGAGAGCCCGCCTCCGCGCCGGCCGACGGGGGTGCGGACGGCTCCGACGATATAGGCCTCGGCCATGACTGCTGCGCCTCCAACCGGTCACTCCCGCACGGCGATGCCGTCCAGGACCATCGACAGATACTGACGGGCGATCTCCTCCGCCGGGAGCCGTCCGCCCGGCCGGTACCAGGACGCGGCGACCCACACAGTGTCGCGCAGGAACCGGTAGGCGAGGCGGGCGTCCAGGTCGGCGCGGAAGGCGCCCTCGGCCACGCCGCGCTCGATCGTGCCGAGCCACACCTCCTCGAACCTGCGCTGCGACGCGGCGAGGTAACCGAAGCGCGGCAGGCCGGTGAGGTGCCGCGACTCCTTCTGGTAGATGGCGACGGCGGGGCGGTGCCGGTCGATCTCCCGGAAGGACTCGGCCACCAGGGCCTCCAGGGTCGCGCGGGGCCCGAGCCCGGCGGCGAGCACGGCGTCGTAGCCGGCCCACAGCTCGTCGAGGAAGGCGGAGAGGATCTCGTCCAGCATCGACTCCTTGGAGTCGAAGTGGTAGTAGAGGCTGCCCGCCAGCAGCCCCGCCTCCTCGGCGATCCGGCGCACGGTGGTGGCGTTGTAGCCCTGCGCGGCGAACACCTCTGCGGCGGTCGCGAGGAGCTCTGCGCGCCGCTCGGGCGCGGGCCGCTCGGTGGTGGTCTTCCTGCTGTTCGGCACGGTGCCATTGTCGGTCACGCGCGCTGGCTGCTGACGGACACGGTCTCGCCGGTCATGTACGAGGAGTAGCCGCTGGCGAGGAAGACGATGACGTTGGCGATCTCCCAGGGCTCGGCGGCCCGGCCGAACGCCTCGCGCCGGGCCAGCTCCTCCAGCAGCCCGGGCGTGGTGACCTTCGCCAGGTGGGGGTGCAGGGCGAGGCTCGGTGCGACGGCGTTGACGCGCACGCCGTAGGCGGCCGCCTCCACCGCCGCGCAGCGGGTCAGGGCCATGACGCCGGCCTTGGCCGCGGCGTAGTGGGCCTGGCCCTGCTGGGCACGCCAGCCCACGACGGAGGCGTTGTTGACGACGACGCCGCCGGTCCCCCGGGCGCGCATCCGGCGCAGGGCGGCGCGGGTGCAGCGGAAGGTGCCGCCGAGGGTGGTGCCGACGACGGCGTCCCACTGCTCGTCGGTCATGTCGGCCAGATCGGCGGTGCCCCCGAGGCCTGCGTTGTTGACGACGACGTCGAGGCCGCCGTGCCGCTCCTCGGCCAGCTCGAACAGGGCCGCGACCTGCGCCTCGTCGGTGACGTCGCAGGGCCGTCCGGCGACCTGGCGGGCGCCGAACTCCTCGCCGAGGTCGGCGACGGCGACGCGCAGCCGGCGTGCGTGCCGGTCCCCGAGCACCACGCGGGCGCCCTCCTCGAGGAACCGGCGGGCGGTGGCGGAGCCGATCCCGGCGCCGGCCGCGGCGGTGATGACGGCCGTGCGGCCGGACAGCAGCTCGTGAGCGGGGAGGTAGGGCGGCGGGCCGGGCCGGACAGCGGTGGACTCCTCGACGCTGCTCATGGCCGTACGTTAACCTACCAAACACTTGTTAGGGAAGGATGGTTGATGACCACTGACCCTGTGCCGGCGGACGGCCGGCAGGCCCCCGCGGGCCCCGTGGTGCGCTACGAGCGCAGCGGCCCCGTCGCGACCGTCACCATGAACCGGCCCGCGTACCGCAACGCCCAGAACTCCGCGATGACGTACGCCCTGGACGAGGCCTTCTACGAGGCGTCGGCCGACGACGGGGTCAAGGTGATCGTCCTGGCGGGCGCGGGCGATCATTTCTCCTCCGGCCACGACATCGGCACGCCCGGCCGCGACGCCCACCTGCCGCACCCCCGCCGAGCGGGCCTGTGGTGGGACCACTCGGACAAGTCCGGTGCGGAGAGCCGCTTCGCGCGCGAGTCCGAGGTGTACCTGGGCATGTGCCGCCGCTGGCGCGAGATCCCCAAGCCGCTGATCGCCTCGGTGCAGGGCGCCTGCGTGGCGGGCGGCCTGATGCTGGCCTGGGTCTGCGATCTGATCGTCGCGAGCGAGGACGCCTTCTTCGCCGACCCGGTGGTCCGCATGGGCATCCCCGGCGTGGAGTACTTCGCGCACCCCTGGGTGCTGCCGCCGCGCGTCGCGAAGGAACTCCTCTACACGGGCGACCGGATGAGCGCGCACCGCGCCCGCGAACTCGGCATGGTCAACCGCGTGGTGCCGCGCGAGCAGCTCGCCGTCCGCACCCGCGAACTCGCCGGGCGCGTGGCGGCGATGCCCCGCATGGGCCTCGCCCTCGCCAAGCGCGCCGTCAACCAGGCCGAGGACCTCCAGGGCCTGCACGGCGGTCTCGACGCGGCGTTCGCGCTGCACCACCTCGCGCACGCGCACAACGCCGAGACCTCCGCCGGCCCGCTCGCCGGGATGGACGTACGCACGATGAAGGCGAGGGCGGCCGGGACGGACGGCGCCTGATGGACCTGGACCTCGCGCCCGGGCAGGAGGACTTCCGCGCGGAGGCCCGCGCCTGGCTCGCCGGCCACGTCCCCCGGACGCCGCTCGCCTCGCTGGAGACCGAGGAGGGATTCGCCGAACACCGCGCGTGGGAACGGACGCTGCACGCGGGCCGCTGGTCGGCCGTCTCCTGGCCGGCCGCGTACGGGGGCCGGGGCCGTTCGTTCCTGGAGTGGCTGGTCTTCGAGGAGGAGTACTGGGCCGCGGGCGCGCCCTCGCGCGTCTCCCAGAACGGCATCGGCCTGCTCGCCCCGACGCTCCTCGAACACGGCACGCAGGAGCAACGGGCCCGGATCCTCCCGGCGATGGCGAGCGGGGAGACGGTGTGGGCGCAGGCGTGGTCCGAGCCCGAGGCCGGGTCGGACCTCGCGTCCTTGCGGTCGATCGCGGTGCGGACAGCCGGCGGCTGGCTGCTCAGCGGGCAGAAGACGTGGTCGTCGCGGGCCGCGTTCGCCGACCGCGCCTTCGGGCTGTTCCGCAGCCACGCGAGCGCCGGCCGGCCCCACGAGGGCCTGACCTACGCGATGTTCGGGCTGGACGCGGAGGGGGTGCGGGTGCGCCCGGTCGGCCGTCTCGACGGCAGGCCCGCGTTCGCCGAGATCTTCCTGGACGAGGTGTTCGTGCCCGACCGGGACGTCGTCGGCACGCCCGGCGACGGCTGGCGCGTCGCCATGAGCACCGCGGGCAGCGAGCGCGGCCTCACGCTGCGCAGCCCGGGCCGCTACGTGGCGGCCGCGCGCCGGCTGGTTGCCCTGTGGCGGGCGGCCGCCGACCCCGGGGACACGGCGCTGCGGGACCGGGTGGCCGATGCGGTGGTGCGGGCGCGCGCCTACCAGCTGTACGGGTACACGTGCGCGGCGGACGGGCCGCGGGGGGCCGAGCCGAGCCTCACCAAGCTGTTCTGGTCGGAACTCGACCTGGCGCTGCACGAGACGGCGCTCGACCTGCTCGGCCCGTACGGCGAGCTGGCCGGACCGGCGGGCGACGCCCCGGCGCACGGCGGCTGGGCGGAGGGCTTCGTCTTCGCCCTGGCGGGGCCGGTGTACGCGGGCACGAACGAGATCCAGCGGGACATCGTCGCGGAGCGGCTGCTGGGGCTTCCGAAGGGACGGCGGGCATGAGGGACGTACGGAAGGTTCCGTCGGCCGTACGGGCGCGGGCGCGGGCCCTGCGGAGGCGGTCGGCATGAGGTTCACACTCGACGACGAGCAGCGGGAGTTCGGGCGGACGCTCGGCCGGATGCTGGGCGCGGCGGACACCCCGGCGACCGTACGGGCCTGGGCGCGGGGCGACCACGGGCCGGGGCTCGCGGTGTGGGAGCGGCTGGCGCGGGCCGGGGTCCTCGGGCTGGCCGTGCCCGAGGCGTTCGGCGGCGCGGGGCCGCTGCCGGTGGAGGCGGCCGTGGCTTTCACGGAGCTGGGCCGGCACGCGGTGCCCGGCCCGGTCGTGGAGAC
>NZ_JBAMDC010000100.1:0-19596 GCF_036961605.1 Streptomyces sp. KLMMK | reverse complement strand
GAGCAGCTGTGCCGCTCCTCGTCCGAGGCGGCGCACGTGATGCGCGGGGAGGCCGCGCTCGCCTCGGCGCGGCTCGTCCTCCACCGCCACGAGCAGCTGCTGACCGGGCCCGCCTGGCGCGAGCTCGTCTCCCACGGCGCCCGCCCGCACCGGATGCGCTGGACGGACACCGCCGTACGGACCCCGGGGATCCCCGACACCCGCTATGTGGACGAGCTCGTCGTCCGGGACACCGTCGCCACCATGACCCCGGCGACCCTGGAGGCCGTGGCCGAGCGCGGCAACCCGCGCGTCGACACCGTCACCGGCCGGGGCCGCGCCTCCGCCCGGGTCCTGGACTCCCTGGAGATCCTGGGCGCCGGCTACGCGCACACCACGCGCGAGCTCGCCGAGCGCGCCGCGCGGCTGCGGTCCCTGCGCTGGAGCGAGCTGCTCGGAGCCGTCAGTGCCGTCAGTGCCGTCAGTGCCGTCAGTGCCGTCAACGCCGGCGGCGGGGCCGCCACCTTCACCACGGTCTCCCCGGACTCCTCCGAGCACTCCTCCGCCGCGACGGACAGGCCGGAGAGCGCGCCGGAGTAGCCGACGCGGCGGAGGATGCGGTCAGGTCGTCGCCACCCGTACCGAAATGCCCGCCAGGACCGTGCCCATCACGTAGCGCTGCATCCGCAGCCACCGCGGGCGGCGGCGCAGGAATCCCGATATGGCGCCGGCGCTCATGGCGATCAGGCCGTTGCCGGTGACGGCGACGGCGATCAGGGTGAGGCCGAGGACGAGGCTCTGCCCGGCCACGGAGCCCCGGTCGGGGTCGATGAACTGCGGCAGCACGGAGATGAAGAGGATGGCGATCTTCGGGTTGAGGAGGTTGGTGACCAGGCCCATCGTGAAGAGCTTGCGCGCCGGGTCCGGCGGCAGCGGCTGCGGGTCGAACGCGGAGACCCCGCCGGGCTTGAGGGTCTTCCACGCGAGGTAGGCCAGGTAGGCGGCGCCGCCCAGTTTGAGGGCCGTGTAGACGGCGGGCACGAGGCTGAAGAGCGTGGCGAGGCCGGCGACGGCGGCCAGCAGGTAGACGAAGAAGCCCACCGCGACGCCCAGCAGGGAGACGAGCCCGGCCCGCCGCCCCTGAGTGATCGAACGGGACACAAGGTAGATCATGTTGGGGCCGGGGGTGAGGACCATGCCGAGTTCTACGGCGGCTATGCCCACCAGCGCCTGAGTGCTGACCATGCGACTCCTCCGGGAGTGTGGGGTGCCGGCGGCCGGTCGGACCGTGGCCCCGCCCACCACCGGTGATCACGGTCATTCAACCCGGGCCCACGCCCCGGTGGCGGCGATTTTCGTGACGTACGCACCGAAGTCGGCGGCCTCGCGGCCGAGGACGCGCCGCACCCCGTCGGCGGGCTCGGCCGTGTGCCCCGCGCGGTGCAGGGCGAAGAGCGCGCCGAAGGCCGTCGCGGCCGCCTCGGGCAGCCCCGCCGCGAGCAGTTCGGCGTGGTACTCCTCCGGCGTCAGCTCCTCGTAGGCGATCGCCCGCCCCGTGGCGCGGGCGATCACCGCGACGGCTTCGCCGAAGGTCAGCCCGCGCGGCCCGGAGACCTCGTACACCTCGTCGGTGTGCTCGGCGCCGCTGCGCGTGAGCAGTGCCGCCGCCACCTCGGCGATGTCGTCCGCGTCGACGAACGGCTCGGGAACGTCCCCGATCGGCAGCCCGAGACGGCCCTCGCGGACCGGCTGCCACCACAGGTCCTCGCTGAAGTTCTGGCTGAAGTTGCTCGCCCGGACGATCGCCCACTCGGCGCCGGAGCCGCGGACGGCCTCCTCGGCGACGGCCATGCCCTGCCCGAAGTCCGGCCCCACGTGCTCGATCCCGCGCCCGGAGAGGACCACGAACCGGCGCACGCCCGCCTCGACGGCCTGCCGGACGAAGACGGGCACGGCGTCGTACCCCTCGTCCGGGGCGATGAGGTAGACGGCCGAGGCCCCTTCGAGGGCGGCGGCCCACGTGCCGGGTTCGGTCCAGTCGAAGCGGACCTCGCCCGAGCGGGACGCGGCCCGGACGGAGACCCCCGCGGCACGGAGGACGCGGACGACCCGGCGGCCGGTCTTGCCGGTGGCGCCGAGGACGAGGATGTCGTGGCCGGTGAGGGGGGAGTCGTGGTGGGAAGTCGTGTTCTTGGAAGCGGTGTTCGTCATGGGTACAGCCAATCCGCCGGCCGCGGCGCCCACCATGGGCGACAGTCCGGGGTGCATGTCCGGGCGTACGAGCCGCTTGAACAAGCTGCCTGAAGAAGCCGTCCGGTACGCCGCATATCGTGCCCTCCATGGACCCTTTCGATGATCTGTTGCGGGGCGTGCGCGCCAACGGTGCGGTCTTCGGGGGGTCGGTGCTGTCGCCGCCGTGGGCGTTGCGCTTCACCGACGGCGCCTTCCTGACCTTGTGCGCACCGCTGCGCGGCGAGGGCTGGCTCGTCCCGGCGGGGGGCGGGCCGCGGCGGCTGGCCGCGGGCGAGACGGCGATCGTGCGGGGTCCGGAGCCATTCGTCTTCACGGACGACCCGTCCTCGGCGGAGGGCGCCGCCGGTGCGGTGCAGGAGGTGTCCTGCGGCGGCCCCGGCGCGGCCGGCGGAGGCGTGGACCCGGCCGACGGGGGCGCGGACGGGCGGACGGTGCTCATGGCGGGCGCCTATCGTGTGCCGGGGGAGGTCCCACGCCGGCTGCTGCAGGTGCTGCCGCCCGTGCTCGTCGTCCCGGACGGCCACCACGACTGCGCGCCGATGCGCAGGTATCTGGAGGCGCAGCTGTCCGCGCACCTGCCCGGGCGCCAGATCGTGGTGGACCGGCTGCTGGACTGGCTGCTGGTGTGCACGCTGCGGGACTGGTTCGACCGGCCCGAGGCGGCGTCCCCCGCCTGGTACCGGGCGCTGGGGGACGAGGTCGTGGGCCCCGTCCTGCGCGCGATGCACGACGCGCCGCACCGGGCGTGGACGCTGGCCTCGCTGGCGGCGGTGGCGGGTGTGTCGCGCTCCACGTTCGCCAAGCGCTTCCACGAGCTGCTCGGGGAGCCGCCGCTGGCGTACCTCACGGAGTGGCGGATGACGCTGGCCGTGGATCTGCTCGGCGAGCCGGGGGCCACGCTGGCGTCGGTCGCCCGCCGGGTCGGCTATGCCGATCCGTTCGGATTCAGCACGGCGTTCAAACGGGTCCGGGGGGTGAGCCCGAGCGCTTACCGGGCGGGACGGAAAGCGGCTGATCAGCCGGTTTTTGCGAGCTGAATCACTCGGATTCCTACCCGCGGCCCAAACATAGGAATACGTCGAAGGTGGCTGGAAATTACGCCCGGAGGGGGCTGCGGGTCGCACCTGCGTGTTGCGCAACTCCCTTGCCACAAGCGGAACTTAGGCGTCCGATTCGCCGCGCCACCTGCCGCTGCCGGTATTACCCGCGGAAAGCAACCGGCCATCTTTTCTCTGCAAATGTGGCGGCAATCACAATCCCCGTGGCGTAAGTCGCCATCCCGCCTAGGGTGATCGCGCTGCCCGATGCAGTGCTTATGGATGAGCAGTGCTCACGAAGGAACTGCACTGCGGATTGCTTTGCTTGTTAACCGCTCAGGGAGGCTGACGGTGGATAAGGCCGGCGACATCGACAACCCCGTACCCCCCTCACCCCCTTCCCTGCTGCTCTCCGCCCGCCCCGAACCGCTGGAAGCGCCCTACCCGGCCGGCAGCCTGGACGGGATCACGGTGGATCACGCGGCCCTGGAGGACCGGTACCCGGTCTATGCGAAGTTCGGGCAGGAGCTCGGGAACACGCCTCTGATCGAACTGCCGGGCCCGGACGGCGGCGCGACCGTGCTCGCCAAGTGCGAGTGGGAGAACCCGGTCGGTTCCATCAAGGACCGCGTCGCCTACGCCCTGCTCGGCAGCGCCCTGCAGCAGCACGGCGACCGCCCGCTCGACGAGCTCCGCGTCCTGGAGTACTCCGGCGGCAACCTCGCGAACGCCCTCTCCCACCTCTGCGCGGAACTGGGCATCCGCTCCCGCTTCGTCCTGTCCTCGGCGAGCCCCCGCAGCCTCCTCGACACCCTCGCCGGGCGCGGCGCGCGCGTCGACCTCGTCGACAAGGAGCGCGGCTTCCTCGACGTGGTGCGCGAGGCCCTGCGCATCGCCGCCGAAGAGCCCGAGTGGACCCTGCTCTACCAGCACCGCAACCCCGCCAACGCCCTGCTGCAGGAGCGCACCACCGGTGCGGAGCTCGCCGCGCAGCTCGCCGGCCGCGTCCCGGACGCCTGGGTGGCCTCCATCGGGACCGGCGGGACCCTCGTCGGCGTCCTGCGGGCGCTGCGCGCACGCTTCCCCGCCGTCCGGGCCGTCGGCGTCACCCCCGCCGAGCTGCCGTACGGAAGCGACCAGCCGCCCAACGGGCAGCGCAAGTACGCCGGGTCCGGCGGCATGGGCCACGGCATCCGGCAGCCGTTCGTGACGCTCCACGACGACGAGGTCGAGCACCGCACGGTGTCCTACCCGCGCGCCTTCGCCGCCATGGGGGAGTTCCACGACCTCACCGGCCTGCGCATCGGCAGCTCGGCCGCCGCCAACTGGCTCGCCGCGAAGGAGACGGCCGCCGCGCTGCCGCCCTCGGCGACAGTCGTCACCGTGCTTCCCGACGCCGGGACGCCCGAGGAGTGGGAGCAGCTCGGACGATGACGCGCCACGCCGCAACCACCGCAACCATCACCGGGGCGACAACGGCCCCCGAGGGGCGCTGAGATGGCTCACCTGGTCCTCGTCGAGACGACTCCGACGGCCGGTTTCAAGGTCGTGAGCGAGGCCGTCGCGCTCGGCCACGAAGTGACCTTCGTGGCCCACTCCCTCGACCCCTACCTCGCCGCGGAGGGCGGCGAGGAGGCGCTGAAGACCCCGACCCGGCTGCTCACCGGAGTCCCCACCACGGACCCGGCCGGCCTGCTCGACGTCATCGGCTCCCTCCACCGCAAGCACCCCGTGCACGGCGTGCTCGCCCTCAGCGAGGGCCACCTGCCCGCCACCGCGGAGGTCGCCGAGGCGCTCGGCCTGCCCTTCGAGAGCACCGCGGTGATGCGGCGCCTGCGCGACAAGCACGCCGTGCGCGAGCTCCTGGGCGCCGCGGGCGTCCCGCAGCCGGCCTTCCGGCGGGCCCTGACCGTCGCGGAGGCCGTGGCCGCGGCCGGGGAGCTCGGCTACCCGGTCGTGGTCAAACCGGCCGACGGCTTCGGCTCGCTCCACGTCGGCGTCGCGAACGACGCCGCCGAGGTCGCCGCCCTGGCGGAGGCCATCGCCGGGACGCGCTCCTACGGGCGCGGGGTCGCCGGCAGCGGAGTGGCGCTGCTGGAGGCGTACGTCCCCGGGCCCGTCGTCAGCTGCGAGATGGTGACCGTCGACGGCGTCAGCACCCCGTACGGCTGCGTGGACCGCATGCTGGCCCCCGCACCCCACCCGGTCGAGCTGGGCGGCTGCTTCCCCGCAGAGCTGGCCGACGACGTACGCGAGGCCGTCGTGCGCGTGTGCGCCGACGCGCTCGCCGCCGTCGGCATCCGCCGCGCGCACACCCACACCGAGGTGGTCCTCGGGCCGGACGGGCCGCAGATCATCGAGATCAACGGCCGGCTCATCGGCGGCTACGTCCCCACGATGATCAACTACGTCCTGGAGCGGAACATCTACCACGACGTCGTCGAACTCGCCCTCGGCGGCAGCCCGTCGCCCTCGCCCGTGCGCGGCGTGGGCTGCATCCGGGCCATCACCGCACCCGTGTCCGGCGTGCTCACCGGCATCGGCGCGGACGCGGCGCGGCAGGCCCCCGGCACGGCCGAGGTCATGCTGCACGCCAGGCCCGGGCAGGAGGTGCGCCCCGCCCGGAACAACTTCGACCGGCTCGGCTTCCTCATCACCACGGCGGCGACGGCCGCCGAGGCGCGCAAGGCGGCGGAAGAGGCGCACGACCTCGTACGAGTGACGGTGGCCGACGACGGTCACGGTGCTGGTGCCGGTGCCGGTGCCGGTGCCGGCGATGGCGATGGCCCGACCAGGGACGCATCGTGACCGCCCGCCCGCGCGTGCTGTGCGTCGCCGGCAGCCCGAGCGCCGGCTCCCACACCCGCGCCCTCGTCGGGCACATCGGCGGCCTCCTGGAACAGCACGGCTTCGACAGCGGGGTCGCCGACCTCGCCGTGCTCGACCTCCCCCGCAGCCACCCCGACCACTACTGGAGCGAGGCGCCCCACCCCGTCGTCCAGGCACGCGAGTTCATCGAGGCCGTGCTCGCCAGTGACGCGCTGGTCCTCGGGACGCCCGTCTACCACTCCGGGTACTCCGGACTGCTGAAGAGCGCCGTGGACCTCCTGCCGTCCGACGCCTTCGCGGGCAAGGCGGTCGGCCTGGTATCCCACGCCAGCGGGCCGCGCGGCTCGGCCACCGCCTGCGAACAGCTGCGCCAGGTCGTGAAGGCGCTCGGCGGCTGGGCGGTGCCGATGCAGGTCAGCACGGTCTCCGCGGACTTCACGCCGGAGGCCGGAGGGCAGCGCGGGCTGGACGTGACGGGCCCGGTGCACGCGCGCTGCGTGGAACTCGCGGACCAGCTCGCCGCGTTCACGCGGGCGATGCGGGGTGCGGCGGACAGCGGCGCGCCTGCCGAGGGCGCCGCGGAGGACACGCCGGAGGACACGCCGGAGGGCACCCCGGAGGGCATCCCGGAGGTGGCGGCATGACCGCGCCCCTGCCCCCGCGCCCGTCCCTCCTGCCCCGCTGCCTGCGCCTCCTGCGCGAGGACCTGAAGGTCGTCGCCGACCGCGACCCCGCTGTGCGCAGCCGCGGTGAGGCGCTCCTCGCCCCCTTCCTGCCGGCCCTGTGGCTGCACCGGCCGGCGAGCGGGCTGCACGCGCGGGGCCACCGGGTCACGGCCCGCGTGCTGTCGCTCGTCGGCCGCTTCCTGTCGGGCGGGGTCGACATCCACCCGGGTGCGCGCGTGGGGCGGAGGCTGTTCATCGACCACGGCGCGGCCGTGATCATCGGCGAGGACGCCGTGATCGGCGACGACGTCACCCTCTACCACCAGGTCACGATCGGCGCGATCGGCTGGTGGCGGGACCGTCACCGGCTGCCGGGCGAACGGCGCCACCCCACCCTCGGCGACCGCGTCGTGGTGGGGGCGGGCGCCTCCGTCCTCGGCCCCGTGCGCATCGGCGACGACAGCCTCGTCGGCGCGCACGCCCTGGTGATGGCCGACGTCCCGGCCGGGAGCCGGGTGTGGGCGCCGAGGAGCGAGGTCCACCCGAGGGGCAAGCCCGCCGCGGTACGGGCGGCTGCCGGCACGGAAGCGGCGGCGGACGGGACGGCGAACGGAACGACGAACATGACGGCGAACGTGACGACGAACGTGACAGCGAAGGCCACGGCGAAGAGGAAGCGAGGCGGTCTGTGAGTACGGGCACGGGCACAGAGACGGGCGCGGGCGCGGGGACGGGCGTGGCCACGGGTGCCGATACCGGCACCGGGGAGCACACGGGCTACCGCGAGCTGCTCCGCGAGGCGTTCGTCCGGCGCTACGAGGACGGCGCGGACTCCTGGAGCGAGGAGCCGGCCATGCGGGAGCTCGTGCCGCTGCTCGGCACGGAACTCGCGCCGGGCAGCTCCGTCATCGACATCGGGGCGGGCCGCGGCCGGGACATGGAGCTCCTGCTCGCCCAGGGCCACCGGGTCACCGCGGTCGACCTCGTACGGCTGCCCGACTGGGAGGACATCGCCCGCCGGTACGGCGCCGCGGCCTCCTTCGAGGTCGGCAACTTCGCCGACCTGGCGGACGACCGCGTCTTCGACGCCGCCGTCGACAACGGCGTGCTGCACCACCAGGCCCCGGAGGACTACGCGCCCTACCTGGCGAACGTGCGGCAGCGGCTGCGCCCCGGCGGGCTGCTGGCCGTCAGCCTCTTCACCACGGCGGAGGAGCTCGCCGAGGGCGTCCTGAACCGCGCCGAGGACGGCCGTCTGTCGCGGTGGTTCAACGAGCGGGAGGCGACGGAGCTGCTCGCCGGGGCGGGTTTCACGGTGACCGCCGTGCGGACGGTGCGCAGAGAGCTGCCGGGCCTCGCCTACCTGCTGGTCCTAGCCCGCCGCGACGCGTGATCCGGACGCTCGGTCCGTACGCCTCACCCCGACGCGTCACCCGTACGAAGGCCTGGTTCCGATGACCGCTCCGTCCCGAGGGGGCCCCGCCGGGGCAGCCCCCGCACCGGCGTCCGCGAAGCCGGGCAGCCGCATGTTCGCCTCGCTCGCCGTCCGCAACTACCGCTACTTCTTCTTCGGCCAGTTCATCTCGAACTCCGGTACGTGGATGCAGTTCGTCGCCCAGGACTGGCTGGTCTTCCACCTCACCGGCAGCACGTTCGCGGTGGGCGTCACCACGGCCCTGCAGTTCCTGCCGGTGCTGCTGCTCGGCCTGTTCGGCGGCGTGGTGGCCGACCGGTACCCGAAGCGGCGGATCCTGCTCACCACGCAGGGCGCGATGGGCCTGTTCGCCGCGGCCCTCGCCGTGCTGACGCTGACCGACGTCGTCGTGGTCGCCCACGTCTACGTCTTCGCGTTCCTGCTCGGCCTCATGAACGTCTTCGCCAACCCCGCGATCCAGACGTTCGTCCCCGAGATGGTGGGTCCCGAGCGCGTCGCGAACGCGGTCAGCCTGGGCGCGGTGAACTTCCAGAGCGCCCGGCTGCTCGGCCCCGCCGTCGCCGGACCGCTGATCGTCGTCATCGGCAGCGGCTGGGCGTTCGCGCTGAACGCGCTGTCCTACGTCGCGGTGATCGCCTCGCTGCTGGCCGTACGGGCCTCCGAGCTGCGGCCGGCGGCGGCGCCGCAGCGGCGCGAGAAGGGCCAGATCAGGGCGGGTCTGCGGCACGTGCGGGAGCATCCCGAGCTCATCCGCCCCATCGTCCTGGTCGGCTTCGTCTGCACCTTCGGTTTCAACTTCCCCACCCTGCTCTCGGGCTTCGCGTACAACGTCTTCGACGGCGGCGCGAAGGAGTTCGGTTTCCTCACGACGGCCGTCGGCCTGGGCGCGCTGGCCGGGGCCCTGATGTCGGCGCGGCGGCGCAGCAGCCGCACGGTGGTGCTGGTCGGTACGGCGGCCGCCTTCGGCGCCCTGGAGGCCGTGACGGCGCTCGCGCCGTCCGTCTGGCTCTTCGGCGCACTGATGGTGCTGGTGGGTCTACTGAGCGTGACGTTCTCCACGACGGCCAACTCCCTCGTCCAGCTCCACACCGATCCCGCGATGCGCGGCCGCGTCATGGGCCTGTACATGCTCGTGTACACGGGCGGAACGCCCATCGGCGGCCCGGTCGTGGGCTGGGCGGTCCAGCACTACGGGGCGAGGGCCGGAATCCTGGCGTGCGGGCTGGTCGCGGTGGCCGCGGCGGCGATCGTCGGGCTGATCGCGCTGCGCGCTCCCCGTGCGGGGGCGGTCGCGGGTGGCTAGCGTGGCATGGGGGGAACGCTCGGGGACGCTGGGGATCGCTCGCTGATCGCCGGGAAGGAGCCGGGACCATGGCCGCGCAAGCAGAAGGCATGCCGTGCTGGGCCGATGCGATGTTCACGGACATCGAGAAGGCCAAGGAGTTCTACGGTGACGTCCTGGGATGGACGTTCGGCGAGAGCGCGACGGAGTTCGGCAACTACACCGAGGCGTACTCCGACGGGAAGGCCGTGGCCGCCGTCGTACCCCCCATGCCGGGCCAGGAGGGCAAGTCCGCCTGGTGCCTGTACTTCGCCTCGCCCGACGCCGCGGCCACCGCGGGCAAGATCCGCGCGGCCGGCGGCGAACTGCTGATGGAACCGATGACGGTCGGCGACTTCGGCACCATGGTCCTCGCCCGCGACCCCGCCGGCGTCACCTTCGGCGTCTGGCAGGCCGGCACCCACGAGGGCTTCCAGAAGCGCGGCGAGCCCGGCGCGTACTGCTGGGCCGAGGTCTTCACCCGCGAACCCGGCAAGGCCGACGCCTTCTTCCCCGCCGTCTTCCCCTACGGACTGCAGCACATGGAGGGCGAGGCGGACGCCGGCGACGAGCAGATCGACTTCAAGCTCTTCAGCCTCGGCGGCGACACGGTGCTCGGCCGCATGGCGATGGGCGAGGAGTTCCCGCCGGAGATCCCTCCCTACATCCAGATCTTCTTCGCGGTCGGCGACTGCGACGCGGCGGTCGCCAAGGCCAGGGACCGCGGCGGCGCACTCCACTTCGGCCCGATGGACAGCCCCTTCGGCCGCTTCGCGGCCCTGACCGACTCCCAGGGCGCGTCCTTCGCCGTCATCGACCTGAACACGACGAAGGGCGCGATGCCGGGGCTGACGGACGAGAAGTGACCGCGAAGCCGTCGCCGTCGACGCCGTCGCTGCGGGCGCACTGACCGGACCGGGCACAGGATGTCGGGTCCGGGAGGGTGTCTCCTTCCTAACGTGAGGGACGTAAGGAAGGAGACCGAGGTGCTGGACCGGCTGAACGAGGCCCTGGAACACATCGAGTCGCATCTCGATCAGCGCATCGAGGTGAGCGAGCTGGCCCGGATCGCGGTGACGTCGGAGTACCACTTCCGCCGGATGTTCTCCGCCCTGGCGGGGATCCCGCTGTCGGAGTACATCCGGCGCAGGCGGCTCACCGTCGCGGGCGCAGAGGTGCTCGCCGGGGAGCGGACGCTGCTGGAGATCGCGGTGCGCTACGGCTACGGCTCGGGGGAGGCGTTCGCGCGTGCCTTCCGGGCCGTGCACGGTGTGGGGCCGGGCGAGGCCCGAAGGACCGGTGCGGCCCTGCACTCCCAGCCCCGGATGTCCTTCCGCCTCGTCGTCGAAGGGAGCAGCAGCGTGCGGTACCGGGTCGTGGAGAAGGAACAGTTCCGGGTGATCGGCAAGAAGGTCCGGGCCCCGCTGGTCCACGAGGGGGTGAACCCGGTGATCGCCGACTTCATCCGGGGCATCGGCCAGGAGACGATGCGGCGCATCGCCGCTCTGTCCGACCAGCAGCCGGAGGGCATCGTGGGAGTGAGCGACGACCTCGACCCGAGCCGGGCGGAGGGGACCGAACTCGACTACTACCACGGCGTGGTGACCGGATCCGACGCCGTCCCCGAGGACATGGACGCCCTTACCGTCCACGCCGGCACCTGGGCCGTCTTCGAGAACTCCGGGCCGTTCCCGCAGGCGCTCCAGCACCTGTGGCGGGACGTCTTCACCCAGTGGTTCCCCTCCAACCCCTACCGCAGCCGCCCCGGCCCCGAAATCCTCCGCACCCGCCTGTCCCGGGACGCGGCACGGGCGGACGCGGAGCTGTGGATCCCGGTGGAGCGGACCGGGGTCTGAGCGAGGGCGTTGACGCCGCAGTCAACGCAGGATGCCCGCGGCCCGCGCCCTCCGCAGCCACACCGGGAACTCGCTCATCAGCGCCGCGTACAGCTGCGCGTCCGGTACGGCCCGCGGTGCCGCCCCGGCGGGGAAGAAGCCGGCGTTGTCCACGACCCGCTTCGCCGGGACGGGCAGCTCGTCCAGCTTCCGCAGGAAGTCGAACTGCGCCCCGTCCGGATTCCCGAAGCCGATGAACTGCCAGAAGACCGGCAGCCGTGCGGCGGCGCACAGCACGCGCTCGGCGGCAGCCCGGGAGCTGGGGGCGCCGTCGGTCTGGAAGAGCACCAGGGCGGGGTCGGCGGCACCCGAGGCGGTGTAGTGGTCGATGACCGCCTGCATGGCCAGGTGGTAGTTGGTGCGCCCCATGCGGCCGTAACCGGCGTGCAGGGAGCTGATGCGGCCCTCGTAGCCGTCGAGGCCGAACTCGGCGATGCCGTCGACGCCGGTGGAGAAGAAGACGACGGGCACGACACCGTCGTCGTCGAAGTGCGCCGCCAACCCGAGGGCCTGCTCGGCCAGATGCTGCACGGTGCCGTCCTTGAAGTACCTGCTCATGCTGCCCGACCGGTCCAGGACGAGGTACACGGCGGCACGCTGCCCGGCCAGGCCGCTCGCCTCCAGCGACGCCTGCGCGGTCTTGTACAGGTTGACGAGACGAGGGGCGGCCGCCTGAACCTTCTCCAAGCTGATGGCCGAGGCGGCCGGGCGGGGCCGCTTGATGTAGTCGATGGCCATACGTCTCTCCCGTCGATCGCGTGCAGCAGGACGTGTGCACGGTACGCCGCCGCGGCCTGCCTCCGTGTGGTTGATTTCCGGGCCCGAAAGGCCGTCACCCACCACACAGGTCGACGACGCCCAGGCTCCTGCGACCTCTGCCCAGTCGTCGTCGGCTGCCCGTACGCTGCCCGTACACGTCGGCGTACGGAGGCGGTTCGGTGGATACCCTGGACTTTCCCGCAGAGTTGAGCACTGGCGAACGGATCCGGATTCTCAGGGAATCCCGCGGGATGAGCCGCGAAGTCCTCGCAGGTCTGTGCGCCCGGAAGGCGGACTGGCTCAAGAAGATCGAGAAGGGGGAGCGGGAGCTCAACTCGCACACGCTCCTGCTCAGGCTGGCCGCCGCACTGCAGATCCCCGACCTGTCGATCCTGACCGGCGGTACTCCTGAGGTCGCCCAGCCGGTCCCTCTGGGGCGATTCGACCACCCCGCCATGCCTGCCATCTGGGCCGCCGTGATGAGCCGCAGCCTCGTGCCCCTGAGTGCCGCGGTCGACGTGCAGGGCCTGCAAGGCCGGGTGGAGCAGACATGGCGCCTGTGGCATACGTCCGGGCACAACCGCACCGAAGTGGGAGCCCTGCTCCCCGCGCTCATCCGGGATGCCGAGACTGCCACCCGCACTCTGGAGGGGGCACAGCGACGAGCCGCTCTCGTCGCCCTCTCCGACGTCTACCGGCTGACCGGGCAGGCGACGGCCTATGTAGCACCGGCCGAACTCGCCTGGGTCGTCGCAGACCGGGCGCTGGCCGCGGCTCAGCGGGCCGATGACCCTGCCGCCATCGCCGCCGCGGCGTGGAACATGGGCAACATTCTCCGCGAGACCTCGTATCCGGAGGAGGCCCTGAGGGTCGTGACAGAGGCCGCGGACCTCATCCGGCCCCACCTCGACGGCTCTCCCGACGACTGGCGGGGGATCTACGGAGCGCTGCAGTTGCATGCCGCGGTGACCTGCGCCCGTGAAGGCCGCAAGGGGGACGCGTGGCGGTACTGGGACCGCGGGGACCAGGTCGCCAAGTCGCTGCCTGCTGCCTACGTGCACCCGAGCACGGTGTTCGGGCGGGCCAATGTGGATTTCCACGCCGTTTCCGTGGCCACGGACCTTCGGGCGTCCGGGGAGGCGCTGTCGCTGGCCGATGACATCGATCCCGATGTCATGCCGTCCATGGAGCGGCGCGCCCGCCTTTGGGTGGAGGTGGCGCGCGGACACCTCCTGCGCGGTGACCGGACAGCGGCTCTCCACGTGATGAAGCTGGCCCACGGGATCGCCTCCGAGACGGTGGCGTACACCCCGTCCGCCCGCGGCATCGCGGCAGACCTGTGGCGCACGGCGCCCCGTGCCCTGCGTGGAGAGGCGGGGCGGCTGGCGGAGGCCGTCGGCGTGACAGCCGCTCTCTAGAGGGACAGCCCCTGTGAGGGGGACAGATTGTCCCCCTCGCCCTCTGGCGACCGCCCTATGGTCACAGGCTGTCACCCGGCGACCTGCAGTCAGGGGTTTTCATGCACAACTTGGACCAGTGCCACGCGTCTCTCCGAAAAGGGGGCACGGCGACGCGCGACGGTCATACCGGCGAGATCCGTGTCCCGCTTGCCGTCTTCTTCCTGGACCAACAACAGGGGTCACTCGACCTTGTGTTGAGTGGGGCGGAAGCGGCCGAGT
Organism: Streptomyces sp. KLMMK; assembly: GCF_036961605.1. NCBI lineage: Bacteria > Bacillati > Actinomycetota > Actinomycetes > Kitasatosporales > Streptomycetaceae > Streptomyces > Streptomyces sp. KLMMK. The sequence continues at coordinate 5,744 of NZ_JBAMDC010000100.1, read as the reverse complement.
TCCGCGCCCTGATCGGGAGCCTGCTCGCAGGCAGTTCAGCCGCCGACGGGGCCCTCCTCTCGGAACGCGTTGCCGACGCCAATCGCCGTTCCTCGGACGGTGGGCTGTGACCGCTCAGCCCGAGCAGCATGGAGACATGTCCTCGCAGAGGTCGTGCCTGACGTGCACGACGCTGGTGGTGAGGCGTGCCGCGGCGATGCGACAGGGGCCGGGCGCGGTCAAGGAAATCGAGGCCCGGCGCCTTCAGCACGTCAGCGAGGCACATCATGACCACTGACCGCGCCCACCCGCCGTTCCCCCTCGCTCCGGGCCCCCTCACCAACCCGCCCGGCGCCGCCCCCTGCTGCGCGGTGGGCGCGCGCATCGTGGATCAGTACGCCGAGGCATGGGCAAGAGGCGAGCGGGACGCGTACAGGCTCGGTCGGTCGTTGGCGGCGGCGCACCGCGGGTGGCCGGGCCACGGCGAGCCGGACCGTGCTCGGCGCGCCCTCCCGGGCGGCACCACCCGCACGACGGCGCGCGGACCGTCCCGCGCCGGTACACCGAAGGAGCACCGATGACGAAGCGATGGCACATCATGGCCGACGGCGGTAACCCGCAGGACGACAGCGACAGCGGCAACAAGCACGGTGGCGGTGGTTCTGATGAGGGCGGTAACACGAGTGACGGCAGCGGTCCGGCGGACGGCAGCTGAGTGAGCGCACGGGAGATCGAGGAGGCGGGCCCCCGGCGGCTCGCTTCCGCTCTGATGGCGTCGGGTGCCCTGACGCCCGACTGGCTGCCCGCGTTCGAGGCGGTCCGCCGGGACAGGTTCGTCCCGGAGCGGCTGTGGCCCGGCCGGGCGAGCGGCACCGTTCAGGGGGACTGCATCGAGCGGTCCGCGGATCCCGTGGCGTGGTGGGACAAGGTCTACTCCGACATCCCCCTGACCACGCAGTGGGACGACGGGGCACACGCGGGCACGGGCAAGGGGAGTTCCCCCACGTCCTCGAATTCGATGCCGAGGATGGTGTTCTCCATGCTGGGGGCCCTGAGCGTGGAGCCGGGGAACAAGGTTCTGGAGATCGGCACCGGGACGGGCTGGAACGCGGCGCTTCTCGCTCATCGCCTCGGTTCGGGCAACGTCGTCACCGTTGAGGTTGACCGGGCCAATGCCGATGAGGCCCGCCGGCGGTTCGAGGTGGCCGGCCTCTCGCCCCTTTCGGTCGTCGGCGACGGTGCGCAGGGGTACGAGCCGTGCGCACCGTTCGACCGCGTCATCGCGACCTGCTCGATCGCCGAGCTTCCGTATGCGTGGGTCAAGCAGTCACGGCCCGGTGGGGTCATCGTGGCGCCGTGGGGGCCGGCGTACGGCGGGCAGGGCATCGTGCGTCTATCGGTCGCCCGCGACGGCATGACGGCCAGTGGCCCGTTCGTGATGTCTTCCGCGTTCATGCGGCTGAGGGACCAGCGCGGGACCTTCCCCTCCCGTGACGCCTGCCTGGGCACCGAGTGGCCCGCAGGCGGGTGCCGGAGGGTCTCCGGGCTTTCGCCCGACGACATGGGCGACTGGATCCACATGTTCACGATCGGGGTGTGCGTTCCGGGGCTCTTCTGCCGCGTGGAGAAGAGGGAAGGCGGTGCCTACCGGTTGTGGCTGTTCGACAGGGCGACGACGTCGTGGGCAACCGCGGACTACGAGAAGGGCCGTGCGGAGTACGCCGTGGTCGAGTCCGGGCCCCGCCGCCTCTGGGCCGATGTCGAGCAGGTCATGGGCTGGTGGCACGGGAACGGCCGCCCCGGCTTCGGGCGGTACGGCCTGACCGTGACGCCCGGGGGCCAGTCCGTGTGGCTGGATGCTCCGGGGAACGCGGTGCCGGTGGTGCGGGGTGATGCGGCTTGACCGGTGGCGAGGCCCGGTCGGTGAGGGGCCTCAGCCCTCCACCGCCAACCGGTACCCCCTCTTCGGCACCGTCCTGATCAGGTCCGCGTGGGCCCCCAGCGCGCTGCGCAGGCGGCCCACCGCCGCCTCGACCGCGTGTTCGTCCGTTCGGTCGTCGTTCCAGGCGCGGCGCAGGAGTTCGCCCCGGCTGAGGACCCAGCCGGGGCGTTCGGCGAGGGCGCGGAGGATCGCGGCGGGGAGCGGGGGGAGCCAGAGGGCCTGGTCGCCGGCTATGAGGGCGTTGCCCTGGAGGACGAGGGGGCGGGGGCCGTTGCGGAGGGTGCGGCGGTCGCGGGTGGGGAGGATCTGGGTGAGGGTGCGGACGAGGGCGCCGAGGCGGCCGCGTTCGGGTTGGACGGTGGGGACGCCGGCGGCTTCCAGGGGGCGGGCGCAGACGGAGCCGACGCACACGGGCAGGACGGGGCCCCGGAGGGCGTCGAGGACCTGCGCGGACAGGCCGGCCTCGCGGGCGCGGTCCAGGAAGAAGTCGATGGCCGGGGCGCTGGTGAAGGTGAGGGCGTGGACCTCGCGGCGGACGGTCTGCTCGACGAGGCGCCGGGCGGCGCCCGGGTCCTCGGGCTGCGTCCAGCGGTAGACGGGCACTTCGATGACTTCGGCCCCGCGCTCGCGCAAGGTGTCCGCGAAGCCCGGGAGGGGCGCGCCGTGTTCCTGGACGGCGATGCGGCGGCCGGTGAGGTCGCGGGCGAGGAGCCAGGCCAGGAGTTCGTCGCACGCTTCGGAGCCGGGCGAGTAGGCCTCGGCGAGGCCGCTGGCGCGGACGGCGCCGGTCGCCTTGGGGCCGCGGCTGAGGACTTCGGCGTCCCGGCAGGCCCCGGCGAGCCCGGCGGCGTGCCCCCAGCCCTCGGCGGCGCTCATCCAGCCGCGCCAGCCGACGCCGGTGGTGGCGACGACGTAGTCGAGGGGGCCGGTGAGGCAGCGTTCGGTGGCGCGGCGCAGGGCGACGTCGTCGTCGAGCGGGACGATCCGCATCGTGGGCGCTTCGACGACGCGGGCGCCCCTGCGCCGGAGCAGGGCTGTGAGTTCGTCGCGCCGGCGGTCGGCGGTGACGCCGACGACGTAGCCGAGGAGCGGGCCGGGGGCGGGGGGTGTGCGGGGAGAGGTGCCGGTTCCCATGCTGCGCATGTTCGGCCGACGGGGTTTCGGGGCCGTTGCGGGCCCGTCACGCAGGGGTAAGGGAAGGCGTCCGGCAGGTTACGGCGCATGTCATACGCCCGACGCCGCCTGCCGGGCCGTGTGAACGGCATGTACCGCACGGGCAACATTGCCGACGCGGACGCGTAACGCCGCGGCGTGATCCTCGGTGCCATGACGACGACCGGCACCGATCCCGCCAGGGCCACCGACAGCCACTGCCCTTACTGCGCCCTGCAGTGCGGCATGCGGCTGCGCCCGCTCCCGGCCGGCGGCCCGGAGCCGGTCGAGGTCCTGGAGCGGCCGGACTTCCCCGTCAACCTCGGCGCTCTGTGCGGCAAGGGCCGGGCGGCCGCGGCTGTGCTGCGCCCCGGCGCCCGGCTCGCGCAACCCCTCGTCCGCGATGCCCGGAGCGATCCGCTCCGCCCGGCCTCCTGGGACGAGGCCCTCGACCGGGTGGCCGCCGGCCTGACGGCGGCCCGGGAGCAGTACGGGCGGGATGCCGTCGGTGTCTTCGGGGGCGGCGGGCTGACGAACGAGAAGGCGTACCTGCTGGGCAAGTTCGCGCGGGTCGCCCTGCGCACCGCGAACATCGACTACAACGGCCGCTTCTGCATGTCGTCCGCGGCGGCCGCGCACCGGCGGGCGTTCGGCATCGACCGCGGCCTGCCGTTTCCCATGGCGGACATCGCCCGTACGGACTGCGTGATCCTGGTCGGCGCGAACCCGGCCGAGACGATGCCGCCCGCACTGCGCTACTTCCGCGAGCTGCGCGAGAACGGCGGCCGGCTGATCGTCGTCGACCCGCGCCGCACGCGCACCGCCGAGCAGGCCGACCTGCACCTGCAGCCGCTCCCCGGTACGGATCTCGCGCTCGCGCTCGGGCTGCTGCACCTGCTGATAGCCGACGGCCACCTGGACGAGGACTTCATCGCCCGCCGCACGACGGGCTTCGCGCAGGCCCGCGCCGCCGCCATGGCGCACTGGCCGGAGCGCGTGGAGCGGCTGACGGGTGTGCCGGTGGCGCAGCTGTCGGCGGCGGCCGCCCTGTTCGGCGGGGCCGGGCGGGGCATGGTGCTGACCGCGCGCGGCCCCGAGCAGCAGAGCAAGGGCACGGACACGGTCAGCGCCTGGATCAACCTGTGCCTGGCGGCCGGAAAGGCGGGGCGCCCGGGGTCCGGCTACGGCTGCCTCACCGGCCAGGGCAACGGCCAGGGCGGCCGGGAGCACGGCCAGAAGGCGGACCAGCTGCCCGGCTACCGCTCGATCACCGACCCCGCGGCCCGCGCCCACGTGGCCGCGGTGTGGGGCGTCGACCCGGCCGCCCTGCCCGGGCCGGGGCGCAGCGCGTACGAGCTCCTCGACGTCCTCGGCCGCGACGGCGGCGTCCGCGCGCTGCTGCTCATGGGCTCGAACCCCGTGGTCTCGGCGCCCCGCGCCGCCCACGTGACCGAGCGGATCCGCGCGCTGGACTTCCTCGCCGTGAGCGACGTGGTCCTCTCCGAGACGGCCCGGCTCGCGGACGTGGTCCTGCCCGCCACCCAGTGGGCGGAGGAGACCGGCACGACGACGAACCTGGAGGGGCGGGTGATCCTGCGCCGCAAGGCCGTCGACGCCCCGGAGGGCGTCCGCAGCGACCTCGCCGTCCTGCACGGGCTCGCCGCCCGGCTCGGCGTGCCCGAGGGGTTCCCCGAGGACCCCGAGGAGGTCTTCGAGGAGCTGCGGCGCGCCTCGGCGGGCGGGCAGGCCGACTACGCGGGCATCAGCTACGACCGCATCCGCGACGAGGACGGCGTCTTCTGGCCGTGCCCCGGCGAGGACCACCCCGGTACGCCGCGTCTCTTCCTGGACCGCTTCGCCACCCCCGACGGGCGGGCGCGGTTCGCCGCGGTGTCGCACCGGCCGGCCGCGGAGGAGCCCGACGGCGACTACCCGCTGTTCCTGACGACGGGCCGCGTCGTCTCCCAGTACCAGAGCGGCGCCCAGACCCGGCGCGTCGACGAGCTCAACAAGGCCGCGCCCGGCCCCTTCGTGGAGCTCCACCCCGCCCTCGCCCGCCGGCTCGGGGTCGAGGAGGGCGAGCTGCTGGCCGTCAGCAGCAGGCGCGGGCGGGCGGTCGCCCCGGCCCGCGTCACCGACACCGTCCGGCCCGACACCGTCTTCATGCCCTTCCACTGGGGCGGCGCGGGCCGCGCCAACTCCCTGACGAACCCGGCCCTCGACCCCGTCTCGCGCATGCCCGAGTTCAAGGTGTGCGCGGTGCGCGTCGAGCGGGCCGCCTCCGCCCCGGCCGCCCCCGCCTCGGCCTCGGCCGCCCCCGCCTCCGCCGCTACGGAGGCGGGCCGGTGACGCGCCGGATCGCCGTCGTGGGTGCGGGCATGGCCGCCGCCCGGTTCGCCGACCGGTTCCAGGCCCTGGGCGGGGACGCGGAGGTGACGCTGTACGGAGCCGAGCCCTGCGCCCCGTACAACCGGGCGCTGCTCGCCGACGCCCTCACGGGCCGCTACGCCGCGGACGACCTCACGCTGCCGTCCGGCGACGCGCGGCTGCGGACGGGCTGCGCGGTGACGGCGCTCGACACCGTCGCGCACACCCTGCGGCTGGCGGACGGCACGCACGTCGCCTACGACGAGCTCGTGCTGGCCACCGGCGCCGAGCCGGTCCTGCCGCC
>NZ_JBAMDC010000010.1:0-63222 GCF_036961605.1 Streptomyces sp. KLMMK | reverse complement strand
GGGAAGGACGTGGTGTGACATGTCGGGGATTCGGCGTCGTGCGGTCGTGGCCGGTGCGGGGATCGGCGGGCTCACAGCAGCCGTGGCCCTGCACCGTCGCGGCTGGCAAGTCACCGTCTGCGAACGGGCGCCCGAGCCGGCCGCCGTGGGCGCCGGGATCGTCCTCGCCCCCAACGCCCTGCGCGCCTTCGACTCCATCGGCTTCGACGTCACCCGCGCCGCAGGAAGCGCCGCACCCGCCGCGCTCGGGCTGCGCCGCCCCGACGGCCGCTGGCTGAAACACGCCGACACCGGCGCCATGACGGCCCGGTACGGATCTCCCCCGCTCGCCGTGCACCGCGAGGCCCTGGTCCAGGCCCTGACCGCCGGGCTCCCCGAGGGCGCGATCCGCTACGGCGCCGCCGTCACCTCCGTTACCTCCGTCACTGCTGTCACCGCTGTCACCGCCGTGAACGGCACCGACGACCCGGCCGAACGTCCGATCGTCCGCACTGCGTCGGGCGAGTTCACCGCCGACCTCGTGATCGCCGCCGACGGGATCCACAGCCCGCTGCGCCGACAGCACTACCCGGCCCACCCCGGCCTTCACTACAGCGGCGAGACCGCCTGGCGCACCGTCCTGCCGGCCGACGGTCCGGCCCCGGCGGCGGCCGCCGAGACCTGGGGCCGCGGCGAGCGCTTCGGCGTCGTCCCGCTCGCCGACGGCCGGGTCTACGTCTACGCGACCGCCGTCGCCCCCGAGGGATACCGCCCCGCCGACCTCCGCGCCGAACTCCTGCGCCGGTACGGCGCCTGGCACGACCCGATCCCGGCGCTGCTCAGGCGGCTCGACCCGGCGGCCGTGCTCCAGCACGACCTCCACGACCTGGCCGCCCCACTCCCCCGTTACCACCAGGGCCGCCTCGTCTGGCTCGGCGACGCCGCCCACGCCATGACCCCCAACCTCGGCCAGGGCGGCTGCCAGGCCATCGAGGACGCCGTCGTCCTCGCCCACCTCCTGGACGGTACCGACGCGGCCGGCATACCGGGCGCCCTGGCCGCCTACAGCGCAGCCCGTTGCGCACGCACCGACGCCCTCCGGGTCCGGTCCCGCCGCGCGGGACGGATCGCCGCCCTCACCCACCCCCTGGCGGTGGTCGCCCGCGACCTCGCCGTCCGCGCCACCCCGGCCCGTACCACGCAGCGGGCGATGGACGACCTCTTCGGCGGCATGGACGAGTTCCCGCGAGCGTTGCCGCTCGTTTCGAGGCCAGCTGACTGACTGACTGACTTACCTGATGGCTTCGATGACGTCGGCGTCGGCCATGGGCCTCGCCTTCGCGGAGGTAGCCCTGGCCGGACCCCGGACGGCCGGAGCGTCGTGGCCTCGGTACCCACCGAGGCCTCCCAGTGAATACCGCGTGTCCGGGTCGACTATTTGGCGGCCCAGCCGCTCAGGTTGTTCTCGTCGGCGCCCGCCGCCTCCTGCAGTGCCTGCGGGGAGCCCAGGATGCTGTTCGGCAGGTAGCCGGACCGGAGGTTCAGCTCCCACCCGTGTACTTGGACCGCAAGGGCAGCCAGGGCCAGCGGGCCGAGCGGCAGCAGAGTCCTGGGGGCGGGGTCGGACCCCAGGCTCTCCCGGTGCTCGGTGAGCCGGGCGGCGAGGGCCTGTTCGAAGGCGTGCTGGTCGTCGTCGAGGAGTACGCGAAGAACGCGCTGGTCCGGTGTCAGAGAGCCGGCCGCGTCCAGGTGACGGGCCGCCTCGGCGCGCTCGCCGGCGTCGGGCCGGCGCAGGGGCACGGTCGGCCAGTCGCGGGGACGGTGTCCGCTCGCCTCGGCCAGGTAGTTGCACAGCGCGTCCATCGCGGCGAGGTCCGCCGGATCCGAGACCGAGGTCAGCTTCGAGTACGGCACGCCGTTGCGGATCGCAGGCGCGTAGTCCTCGCGCAGGAGCAGTCCGGTCACCCGCCGCCATTCCCACACCTGGCCGCTGACCAGACATATCGCGAAGGTCTCCCACCACGTGCGGGCTGTGGGGGCCTGCTCGATGACGCCGTCTCCGAAGGTGTTTTCGCCGCTGGTGAGGTTCTCGTCGATGAGCGGGAGGCGGATCTCCTGGTCGCCGTCGGGGAAGCAGCCGACGCTCAGCGTCGCCAGAGAGCACTCCGCCGCGGTCAGCAACGCCTTGCGCGACGGCTCGTCGAGCGCGGGGTCCGTGGTGATGCGGGCGGCAACGTGGTCGAGGAGTTCCTCGTGCATCCCCCGAAGCCCCTTCAGGGACATGTAGCCGTAACGGAGCTCGTGATAGCGGTAGTACGTGCGGCGGTGGATGTCCTCCCGTGCTTGGACGATCTGCTGCTCGCTGACCGTGTGGCTGATCACTTCGTGCACGGCTGCTGCCCTTCCTCGATCCTTCCGGCTGGCAGTTGATGATGCCAGCTGCCACTGACAGCGCCGCTGCGCGGTGCCGGAGGCCGGGCAGGCGCCGGCATGCCCACGCCCCCGCCCCCTCGGAATCCAGGGCGTCCAGGCGCTTTCGGCCGGGTCCGGGGTGGCGCGAAGCCTGTGCTTGATACGGGAGGGCAAAAACGTCACCGTCCGCTACCGGGCGGAGGACCCCGAGCGGACGGCGACCACTACCGGGATGCACCCCTTGCCTCGCGCGGTAGTTTTCTGGGTTGTACGTGGTGGAGGTCTGCGGCCGCCTACCCCGCCTTGCGCTTGGCGTAGTCGGCGAAGCCCTGCCAGTCGATCACAACGCACGGCTCGTCGCCGACGACCCACGCGTCGTGACCGGGCGGGCAGAGCATGCAGTCGCCGGGGCCGAACTCCTCCTCCTGCCCGTCGTCCATCACGACCTTGATGCGACCCGAGGCGACGTAGGCCAGGTGGGGTGCTTGGCAGCTGTCGGTGCCGGCGATCGGCTTGACGTGCTGGGACCACCGCCAGCCGGGCTCGAATGTCGCCCGGCCCACCGGCCCGGCGCCCAGGTCCACCATCTCCAGCCGCCCCTTGCCCTCCTCGAAGGGGCGCACTTCCTCCGGTGAAGCGAAGCTCTTGCGTACGAGACCGGCCATGCGCCCTCTCCTCGAATAGATCGACTGTCCTGAACATAGGCACGGGCGCAGATGCACGGCGAGCGCTGCGAGCCGGGCGGGTGGTCCGGTGACCGGGAGGGGGCTGATTCCTTCGTTGGGCAGGTGTTCCAGGTGCGGATTGGTGTCCGCCGCACCCCACAGGTGCAGCCCCGCGTCGATCACGTACCAGGGGGAGAGGAGGCGGCGCCTCAGCGCGCTCGAAGCTCCTTGAAGACTCGCCGATTCGCCGGTACGGGTCCCCGGCGTGCCTGCCAGCGGATCGCCCGCGGATCGGTCATGCCGCGTCCCGTGGTTTCCGCCGCCTGCCGACGAGTGTCGATCAGAGGTTGGAGAGCTTCTCGTTCCGCGGCTGAAGGAGCGGAGGTTCAGGTACCCGGGTCACAAATCGGTCCCGGACCGGCAGATGCTGTGTGGGATCTTGTTCGTGCTGCACACCGGCGTCCCGTGGGAACACCTTCCCCAGGAGCTCGGCTTCGGGTCGGGGATGTCGAGGGCGGTCGTCGACTCCAGCCACGTCAGGGCGTTAGAAGGGGGCTCCGGACAGGCCCGCCGCCGGTCGACCGGGGGCGTGCAGGCTCCGAGCACCACCTGATCACAGACGGGCATGGCACCCCGCTCGCCGTCATCCTGACCGGCGGCAACGCCCCGGATTCGGGTGGGGGACTCGGCCCCTGGGACAGCGGCCGCATAACATGACCAGCCGGACGAGAGGAAGATCACCTGTGAGCGCACAGTCCCCGCACGACGGGCCAAAAATGGATACCGCGCTCTACCCGGAGCTCAGCCCCGACGCCGGCGACCCGGGCGCTGGGCTACGACGCTTCGCGGCAGCAGCCGGAATCACCCTGGCGCCCCTGCGTGTCTCGGAATGGTCATCTGCACCTCACGGGCCGGTCACCCTCGTCATCGAGGCAGACCGCGGGATCGTCCATGTCGTCCTGGAACGCGACCGGCGCGAAATCCAGGTCAAACTGACGATGCCCTGGCTGGGAGCAGCCCTTTCCGGGCATGCCGAGACGCTGACGGACGTGGCGCAGGCGCTCGACGACTGGCAGCGTGGCGACGCACTCACCGTGATCGCCGGCCGGCGGGGGTGGCTCGCCGCCTCCCCGCGCGCAGTGGCACACGAGGAGGGGCGCGCAGTCGAGTACGCGTGGGACGTGGCGAGGGCCGCGACCGCAGGCCAGCGGAATGGTCCTCTCGTGGAAGGGGCATACAACACCCCGGAGCTTCGCCAACTCGCCCCGTTCATCACCCACGGTACGCTCACATTCCACCGCTCCCCCCTGCCGCCCTTCTCCCATGACCTCTTCGAGATAGGCCCCGCCGAGAACAACAGCTGGCGGGTCGGTAGCCAACAAACACCACTCGGCACGCACACCGTTGTCACCACCGTCGCCGAAGCGATCGCCCTGGTCGTAGAGGCGCTTCCCTCGGACTGCAATCCGGCCATCCAGGCCAGTGACTCCGAACTCGACTAGCCGACTAAAGGGTCGCTCACTGTGTTAGGCGCTACTGCCTGGTTGAGGGCACGGTAAAAGCGCACGTCAGCGCCGTTCTGACGAAGCTGGGCGAGCGTAACCGGGTGGAGGCGGCCATCGCCGCAGACGAGGCCGCCTTGGTCCCGCCGCACCACGGCTGACCAGCCCTTCGCCGGATCGGAGAACCTTCGTCCAGGCACTGGAACCGGACCGGCTCTCCGCCCGCAGAGGTCACTGCTCGGGCAGCATGCCCAAGACCCGGCCGGCCGCGCTCACTCTTCGCGGGGCAGCGTGCGGAGCCTTGCCGGAGCCGCTCGGCGCCCGCACGCCGCTCCTGTCCGCCCAGGCGGAGCGCAGGGGGCCTGTCACATCGGGAGGGAGAAAAGGCGCACTTGCTCTGAAGGCCAGTACGCGTTGTCACGCAGGGGCGTCACCATGGTCCGCAGCGGCATGGTCACCAGGCGGGCTTCGGGTTGTTCGACGAGTACGTCCTTGTCGAGCGGGTGCCATCCGAGGCGCTGGTACAGCGGCACGAGGGGAGGTCGGCAGAACAGGAGTGCGTGCTCAGGGCCCATCGTGCGGGCGTGGTCAAGTGCCGCTGTGACGACGAGCCGGGCCAGCCCCTGGCCTTGCATGTCGGGTGCGACGGCCACTCCGCCGACGCCGACCACCTCCGTCTCGACGCCGCCGACTGCGACAGGCAGCCGAAGCAGGCCGGCGTGTGCCACAAGCCGGTCGCCGTGTCTGATGCCGAAGTGTTCTTCCTTGGGCAGCCAGGTCAAGCCGGTCGCGGCAACGCCGAAGGGATCATCGCCGTCGCCGAGGATCTCGTCCTGCTCCGCCTTCGTATACCGAGGGAGCCGCACGACGGTCGATGCTGCAGAGGATGGGTTCTCAGACATGCCCACATGATGATCTCTCCTCCGAGGGCAGGCCAAGCGCTTCTCGGCCCATCGCCGAGACGAGAGTGGGCCGTGGTGTGGGGTCCGGCGGCGGGGCGGTCAGTCCTGAGCGGCGTCCAGCAGGTCGTCGAACACGGCGGCCACCGCGAGGTCTTGGTGATGTCCTTGGCCCCGGGGGTCTTCCTGGTAGCGGAAGTCGTTGTTGCGCATCGGATCTGCGCCCAGTTCCGGATCGTCATGGTCCGGCGCCAGCGCGAGCGGCGCGCCGCTGCGCCAGCGACCGACGAACTTTGCGACGAGCGGCCAGGTAAACAACCGTTGCGGCCGAGCACGTCCGGGGCCGGCCCTTTCGGCGGCGCCCCGGATTCGTCCGGGTAGCCGAGGAGGAACTCACCGGGCTGGACGGCGTCCTGACCGGGCAGCGGCTGATCGGCGCTGCCGACCAGGTGCGGGCTGGAGATGCCGTCCCGGAACCCGAAGTGCTCGCGCCCGGTGACCGGGACGCCGACGTCGAGCCGGTAAACCGGGCTCACCCCGGCCAGACGCCCGGCCTCGTCCACCGCTCCCGCAGCCCCTCGGGGGCCCTCGCGGTGATCATCACCCCGAGGCGCACATCGGGGCCGCCCATCGGGGGGGGATCCAGTGACCGGGGTCATCGGTGCCGAGGTCGCCGAGCACCTCCTTACGGGCGGCCGTGCCGGCCCGGAACTCCTCGGAGAAGGAGGCGAGAGAGTCCTCCGGCACGCCCAGCCAGGCCAGCCGCTGGTAGCTGAAGGCGATCTGCCCGGTGGCTACAGTGTCGGGACGGACCGGCCATCGGTACCCGGCCGTCACCAGGGACTCCCGGGATGCCCATCCGTGCCGCCGGGCGGCCATCACGCGGCGGAAGAGGGGTTGGACGGCGGGGGTTACTTCGGCATCCGGGCGTGGCGGTACGGGAGCGGCCTTCATGGCGCCGGCCCGCCGGACCATCGGACCAGCGGCATCTGGAACCGGGGAGAGGGCGAAGGCCGACGTGCAGGCAGCCCTCGCCCCCTTCGAGCGGGGCGGGACCGCGGCCGGTGCCGGACAGGCCCCGGCCGCTCCTTGCAGCCCTCGTTCGAGGGTCAGTTCTTGTACTCGCCCCACGTGACCAGGGCATTGTTGCCGCCGCCGCCCTCAATGACGCTGCGGAAAGTGTTGTCCGTGCCGTTCGTGTCGTAGCCGTTGCTGCCGACGTAGGGGTTGTTCCAGTGGAAGCGGATGGTCCGGTCGTTCCGCCAGCCTTCCTCGCAGTTGGACGTCCGGTAGGTGACGGAACCCTCGGTGCCGGTCATGAACCCGTTGCTCTCCGACTGCCAGGAGACGTCCGACGTGTTGTGGACGGTGACCGGCGGCTCCTGCCCCTGGCTCCAGATGCCATGGTCGAGGCCGTAGCTCTGCCGGTTCAGCTGGCAGCCGGTCCCGTTGTGGAACTTGACCTGGGTGCTCCGGGCGGCGTTGACGCTGACCTCGGCGGCCGAGGCGGTGCCGGCGGCCGAGGCGGTGCCGGCGCCGAGGACGCCGAGCCCGATCGCGGCCAGGGCGGCCGTCGCCATCAGTCTGGGGGCGATGTGACGCATGAGGAACCTCATTCCTTGCGGTTTCGCGGGCCTTTCCCGCGCTGCAGAGGACTCTGAGGCAGCCCGTTCAACAACCGATGGACGGGGTTCGCTCATCCGCCCACTCCGAGCCGCGAGACGGAGCGGTTTCCGGCCCGGCGGCTCCGGCAGCTCGTCAAGCCCTTGGTAGGGCGGGGCTTACGGCAGTGCTTGCCCGTCCCAGGAGGCTTCGAGTTCGTCGAGCAGCCGGTCACTGGGTGGTGGTCCACCCCCAAGAGACGCCCTTCTTATAGTCGTCGGCAGTCGTCGCGTCCATGCTCCACGCCAGTCGGGCAGGCTGCGTCGCCCCCGCCTTCGCGATGTAGATCGAGCACCGAGTGCGCTTCTCACCGACGTCCCAGCCCATGTAGATCTCCCCCGCCGGGCAGCCGCCCTCGACGTAGCCCGTGTGGACGACAGGTCGATCCGCTGCCTTTTCGCCGTTCTCGTCGAGGATCACGGCATGGGCATTGAGGTCGGAATTGACTACGCTCGGCTTCCCTTCCTTCAGCGTGTACGTCACGTACACGAAGTACGGGGTACCGCCCTCCAGATTCCGATCGGCATCGATGTAGTGGCCGTCCTTCAACTGCTTCTGGGTTCCCTTGACGATCTTCGTAGCCGCCACCTGGAACTTCCCGCCCCCGGAATTTTGGGGCTCGTACAGCCCCGGAGCGGACTGCCCCATCGCCAGCGCGGGGCTCCACTCCGCCTTCACGACCGGACTCGCCTCGCCGCTCCCGCTCTTCGCCGCGCTCTCCTGGGGGGCGCCGACTTCCTTACCGCCTTCATTACCGCCGCAGGCGGTGAGCGCGATTCCCAGTGCGGTGGTCAACATCCCGTAGAGGACCTTGTTGGAGCGGCGATGCATGTGTTCTTCCTTCTCACAGAAATACCCGGCCAAGGGGAACAGCCGTCTGAGCGTGTCTAGCCCCTTCTCGGCCGCGTCGTGCGCGTCATGTACATGCTACGTATCCCTGGCGGGCTCATGCGCCATGAGTTCTCCCTCCAGGCGCGCACCCAGGAGCCGAGAGACTTCAGCTTGCACACCTGACTCGGAGAGGTGGCCGGAAAGGAGCCCCCTGCGCCTTGGCGTGCAACTGCTCAGAGGTGATTCGCGTCGGATCATCGACGGGGCAGGGGCTCGACGGGAGGGTGGAGCAGCTGTGGACGTGGGGAGATTCGGGCTCGCGAGGCATGTCGGCGAGCCGGCCGAGCTGGTCACGGCCAAGGAAGGGGCGAGGGCGGTTCCTGGAGGGCCGGCGGACCGGGCGGAGCGGCAGCCGATGGATCTGGGCGCCTACTCCGCCCGGGCGCAGAGCGGCCCCTGTTTCGTGTGCGCCTTCCTGAGCGGGGACCCGGATTTCGCCCACGAAACCGTCTTCGAGGACGATGAGCACGTGGCCTTCCTGGACCGGTGGCCCACGCTGCCGGGCAAGGTTCTCGTGGCGCCGAAGGCACACGTCGAACATGTGGTCCGTGACCTCGATGAAGCCGCCTATCTGAGGCTGATGCGGGTGGTACGGACCGTGGCGCTGGCGGTGGAGCACGTCTTCGCGCCGGAGCGGACGTATCTACTGTCGCTGGGCAGCCGGCAAGGCAACGCGCACCTGCATTGGCACATCGCCGGCCTGCCACCGGGCGTTCCCTACGACCAGCAGCAGTTCCACGCGTTGATGGCCGAGCACGGCATCCTGGCGCACACCCCGGAACAGCGGATCGAGATGGCAGCACGCCTGCGACGGAGGATTACGGAGACGCAGTGACCGCGAGCGACCAGGGCTGCCGGCAGGAGCGAAGCCCTGGCCCCGCTGCACCACATACGGGCTGCCGCACCACCAGGCTTCCGGGGTCACCGGGGTCTCCGAGGACGCCGGCCTCACCGGGCGCGGCTCAGCTCAGGCCGAGCTGGAGTCCTTCACGCTCTGAACGAGGCTCTTGGGGCGCATGTCAGTCCAGTGGGTGTCGACGTACTCGAGTGCCGCCTCGCGAGTGGTCTCCTCAAGGGCGGTCCGCCAGCCCGCCGGAACGTCGGCGAATGAGGGCCACAGCGAGTGCTGTCCTTCGTCGTTGACCAGGACCAGGTATGTGCCGTCCGGGTCCTCGAAGGGATTGCTGCTCATCCGGTCACTCCCTCTCACTCTCAGCGAATGCCATGTCTTCATCATGGTGACGGACCCGTGGCCGACGGAGGCGCCGAACGCCTGCCGGAACGCGCCGCCCGGGCCCGTGCTCCGCACCGTCCCGCTCTGCCGAAGCCGACACCGCAGGCAGGCGGCCCCGGCACCGCTGGCGGCAAGGACGCAGAACAACTGGCCCGCCCCGTCTACGCGATACGTCTCACCGACGCGTTGCACATTCCCACGCCCCGGCGCGCGGTGTCCACCGGTCCTCCCCTCCCCGCGGCGGCAATCGGCGTATGACGACCTCCGGGACGGCGAGCGCCGCGCTCTCCCCTCCGCACGTCGGAAAGGTCTTTCAAGTAAACGTGAGATAGACCATATTGCCGCGCCTTTACTCTCCCATTGCCTGCTGTGTTTCGATGGAGCGGGCCACTTTGATCAACCGCGCACATCCGACGGCAGTCGCCGGCGTCACGTCGGCAAGACCGATAGGGATGCTCATACTCATGCCCGAAGGCTGTCCTGAATCACACCTTTCCGAGGCTCAACTCGGGGTCTGGCTGGCGGAGCGTGCCGGGCACAGCCGTCCCGGCGCCTACCAATGGGCCGAATACCTCGTCCTTGACGGCGATACCGACGTCGGTCTCCTGGCCGCCGCGGTCACCAGGGCAGCTGCCGACTGCGAGGCGGTCAACGTCCGCATCGTCGAAGCGACGGGCTCTTCACCGGTGCAACGGCTCCTCCGCGACCCGGAACACACCGTCGAAGTGGTCGATCTCCGGGGAACGCCCGCCCCCGACGCCGCCGCACTGGAGTGGATGCGGGCCGAGCTGGGCAAAGCCGGGGGCAGCGACGCCGGGCCGTTGTTCCTGGGGGCCGTGCTGCGAGTGGCCGACGACCGCTCCCTGGTGTACCACCGGGTTCACCACATCGCTCTGGACGGGGCGGGAATGGCCCTCTTCGCCGAACGCGTCGCCGAGGTCTACAGCTGTCTGTACGACGGGCGCGCCGTTCCGGAGAGCGGCTGGGCCGGCCTCCGTCCCTTGGTACAGGCCGAGGCCGCCTACCGGGAAGCCGCCGAACGCGCCGCGGACCGGGACTGGTGGCTGGAGCGACTGGCCGGGCGGCCGGACTTCCTGAGCCTCGGCACCCATGCGGTCCCGGCCACGGCCCGCTCGCTGCGGCTGACCAAGGTGCTGACGTCGGAGGAGTTCGCCGGATTGCGGGACGGCGCGCAGCGTCTCGGGCACCGCTGGACCCGGCTGCTCACCGCGACGACGGCGGTCTACCTGCACGCGGTGACCGGCAGCCGTGACGTCGTTCTGAGCCTGCCGGTCGCCGGCCGTCCGGCCGTGCTCGCCCGGACCGTGCCCGCGATGTCGGCCAACGTCCTCCCCCTGCGGTTACACGTCGATCCGGCGGCCCCCCTCGGCGCCCTGCTCGACCGGGTCGCCGACGAGCTGCGGCTGGTACGCCGTCACCAGCGGTACCGGGGCGAGCATCTGCGACGCGAGCTGGGCTACCCCGAGGACGGCCGGAAGTTCTTCGGCCCGGTGCTCAACATCCAGCGTTTCGACCGGCCGTTGCGGTTCGGTCCGGTGACGGCGACCGCCCACAACCTGCAGGCGCCGCCGTCCGAGGACCTCTCGATCGTCGCCTACGACCGTGGCGACGGCGTGCTGCGCCTCGACTTCGACGCCAATCCCGACAACCACAGCGAGGAGTTGCTGCAGGACGTCGCCGACCGCTTCCTGCACGTGCTGCGGCAAGCGACGGAGGCCGACCGGGAGACACCGCCGGCGCGGATGGCGGCGTCCACGGCCGGGGAGCGTCGGCACGCCGCCGCTCTGGGCACGGGTGAGCGGCCGGCGGGCCCGCCCGCCGGCACCGCCGTGGGCCGGTTCACCGCACAGGCGTCCCGCACACCCGAAGCGGTCGCGGTCCACTCGGCCGGGACCGGGGAGCGGCTGACCTACCGCGAGCTGGACGCGCGGAGTTCGGCGCTGGCCGCCGCGCTCGCCGCGGCCGGCGCGGGCCCGGAGCAGACCGTCGCGCTGCTGCTCGAACGATCGGTGGAGCTGGTCGTCGCGGTGCTCGCCGTGGTGAAGGCGGGCGCGGCCTATGTTTGCCTGCAACGGGACGACGCGGTCTCCCGGCAGGAGGCCATGCTGTCCGACGCGGGAGCACGGGTACTGCTCACCGACCGGACCACTGTAGGGGACCGCATCGTCGCATCGGCACGGGAACGTGGTGTGCGGCAGCTGGACGTACGGGCACGGGGAACCGCGGCCGGTGAGCCCCTGGCGACACCGGACACGCCTGCGCCCCTGGCGACACCGGACGCGCTGGCGTGCGTGATGTTCACCTCCGGCTCCACGGGGCGTCCCAAGGGCGTCGCCATCACCCAGGGCAACCTGGCCGCGCTCGCGGCCGACCGGTGGTGGTCCGAGGGCGGCGCGGACCGGGTGCTGCTGCACTCGCCGCACGCCTTCGACGCGTTCAACCTGGAGCTGTGGGTGCCCCTGCTGACCGGCGGCGAGGTGGTCGTCGCCCCGCCGGGGAGGCTGGACCCGGCCGCACTGTCCCGGATCACGGCCGCCACCGGGATCACCGGACTGTGGCTGACCGCCGGGCTGTTCGACGCGTTCGCCACCGAGGACCCCGCCTGTCTGGCCGGGCTGCGCCAGGTCTGGACCGGTGGTGACGTGGTGTCCCCGGTGGCGGTGCGCGCCGTGCGGTCCGCGCTGCCGGAACTCACCGTTGTCAACGGTTACGGGCCCACCGAGACCACGGTGTTCGGAACCAGGTTCGCCATCGGGGGCCTGGCGGAGGACGCCGGCTCGGTGCCCATCGGTACGCCGCTGGACGGCAAGCGGGTGCTGCTGCTCGACGACGCGCTGCGGCCGGTGCCGCCCGGCGTGGTGGGCGAGGTGTACCTCGGGGGCGTGGGGGTCGCGCGCGGCTACGTCGGTCGGGCGGCCGCGACCGCCGAGCGTTTCGTGCCGGACCCGTCGGGTCCGCCCGGCGCCCGCGTCTACCGCACGGGCGATCTGGCCCGTTGGAACCGCGACGGGCGGCTGGAGTTCGCCGGTCGGGCCGACGGACAGATCAAGCTCCGCGGGTACCGGATCGAACCGGGGGAGATCGACGCCGCGTTCCTGGCCGAGCCCGGGGTGCGGCAGGCGGCGACGATCCTGCGCGAGGACCGGCCGGGGGTGCGGCGGCTGGTCTCCTACGTGGCCGCGTCCGGTGACACGGCACGGCTGCTCGGCGGCGTGGCGAACCGGCTGCCCCCGTACATGGTGCCGTCGGCCGTGGTGGCGGTGGACCGGCTGCCACTGACCCGTAACGGCAAGCTCGACCGGCGCGCGCTGCCCGCTCCGGAGTCCGGGAGCACGGACGCCGGGAGCACGGACGTGGCCAGGGCTCCTCGCACCGCCGTCGAGCGGCGGCTGGCCGAGTTGTTCGGCGAGGTCCTCGGCCTGGAGAGCGTCCCGCTCGACAAGGACTTCTTCCAGCTCGGCGGCGACAGCATCAAGGCGATCCAGCTCGCCGGTGCGGCACAGCGGGCCGGTCTGGCCGTCAGCACCCCGGACGTGTTCCGCACGCCCACCGTCTCCGCGCTCGCCGACGGCATCGGAGCGGTGCCGGAGCCGGGGCACCGGATCGCACTGGGCGACGCGGACGACCCCACGGTCCCGCTCACACCCGTCATGCACTGGCTGCGCGAACGCGGCGGACCCGTCGACGGCTTCGTCCAGTCCCTGACCGTGCGCACTCCGGCGGGCATGACCGAAGCACAGGTGCGCGCGGTGGTGCAGGCGCTGGTCGACCACCACGGCATGCTGCGGCTGTCGCTGAGAGCGGTGGACGGGCTGTGGAGCCTGGAAGTGCTGCCGCACGCCACCGTCGAGCTGACCCGGCCGGGCACCATGCCCGACCCGGGGAACGGCCAGGTGGTCCGTGCGAGCTGGCGGGACCCCGGGCCGGCGGAGCCGGGCGAACTGACCCTCACCGTGCACCACCTCGCCGTCGACGGCGTCTCCTGGCGCATCCTCCAGGAAGACCTCCGCACCGCGTGGGAGGCCGTACGGCACGGGCGCACACCGCAGCTGCAACCGACGGGAACCTCCTTCCCCCAGTGGGCGAAGGCACTGGTCCAGTACGCGCACCACCCGTCCGTCCTCGGGGACTTCTCCCGCTGGCCGGCGGTACCCGAGGAACCCCCCGTCGCCGGCCGTGCGCTGGACGGGGCAGTGGACACCGAGGACACCCGCCGCCGGCACTCGGTCACCCTGCCGGGCGCGCTCACCGCGCGTCTGGTGAGCGACGCGACCGCGGCCTTCGACTGCTCGGTGCACGAACTGCTGCTGACCGCGTTCGCGCTGGCCGCCGCCGACTGGCGGGAGGGACCGGACGCGCTGCTGGTGGACCTCGAAGGCCACGGGCGCGAGGAGTTCGCCGCCAACCTGGACCTGTCCCGCACGGTCGGCTGGTTCACCACCCTGTGCCCCGTGGTGCTCGATCCCGGCTGCTCCTGGGCGGACGCCCGCACCGATCCGGCCGCGCTGGACGGCGCGGTGGCCATGGTGCGGTCCTGCGTACGGGACGCCGCGCGCGCCGGCCTGACCTACGGCCTGCTGCGGCACGGCAACCCGCAGACCGCTCCGGCGCTGGCCGCCCGGCCCTCGCCGCAGTTCGCGTTCAACTACCTGGGCCGGTTCGACGTAGGCGGCGCCGGCGACTGGGCGGTGCCGGCCGGCTCCTCGGTGCTCGGCCCCGCCACCGGCGGCAAGCTGGCGATGGCCCACACCGTGGAACTCGACACCGTGATCACCGACCGCCCGGACGGGCCCCGGCTCGTGGCGCACTGGTCCTGGCCGGGCGAACTGCTCACCGAAGAGCGGATCTCCGGGCTCGCACGCCGGTGGTTCGACGTGCTGGAGGCCCTGACGCGGCGGGGCCGGGCCCGGGCGACGGGCGAGCTGCCCCTGCCGCCGCTGGCGCAGGGTCTGCTGTTCCACTCGCTCTACGACCACGACGGCGCCGACCCGTACCTCGTCCAGTTCGTCTTCGAGCTCGGCGGAGCGCTGGACCCCGCCGCGCTGCGCGACGCGCTCCACCGCCTGCTGCTGCGCCATCCCCAGCTCTCCGCCGGCGTGCGGCACGGCCCGTCGGGGCGTCCGGTCCAGGTGGTCGTCCCGGACTTCACCGTGGAATGGCAGGAGATACCCGCGCACGAGGACCTGGAGCGTTTCCTCGACGCCGACCGCAGGAGACGGTTCGACCTCGCCAGCCCCCCGCTGGTCCGGGCGGCCCTGCTGCACCACGCCGGCGCGCGGCACACCTTCGTCCTGACCACGCACCACCTCCTGCTGGACGGCTGGTCTATGCCGATCCTGATCAAGGAGTTGTTCTCCCTCTACGCCGGTCACGCGCTCCCGCCCGCGACGCCGTACCGCGACTTCCTCGACTGGCTGTCGACGAGGGACTCCCGCGCGGACGAGGCCGCCTGGCGCGCGCTGCTGTCCTCCGTGGACGGCCCGACGCTGGTCGGCACCGCGGGACGGCGCGGTTCGGCCGCGGCCCGCCACCGGCTGACGGCGGAGCTGGACGACATCACGAGCGCAGGGATCGACGCCGTGGCACGGCAGCACGGGCTGACCGCCAACGTCGTCGTCCAGCTGGCGTGGGCCGTCCTGCTCGGCGCCATGACCGGCCGCGACGACGTGGTGTTCGGTGCGACGGTCTCCGGCAGACCGGCGGAACTGCCCGGTGCGGAAGGCATCATCGGCCTCCTGATCAACACGGTGCCGGTGCGGGTCCGCCTCGATCCACGCCGCTCGGTCGCCGAGTCCCTCGCCGAGCTGCGCGCCCAGCAGCTGTCCACGCTGGACCACCAGCACGCCGACCTGACGCGGCTGCAGTCGATCGCCGGGCACGCCGAACTCTTCGACACCGTCGTGGTCTTCGAGAACTACCCGATCGGCGAGGACGCACTGCGCGATCTCGTGCCCGGCCTCGACATCCGGGACGTCCAGGGCCGGGACGGCACGCACTACCCCCTGACGCTGATCGCCATGCCGGGCCGCGGCCGCCTGCGGCTCCGCCTCGACCACAGCGCCGACCTGTTCGACGAGGAGGGAGCCCGCCGCCTGCTCGACCGCCTCGGCGTGCTGCTCCAACGGATCACCGCGCATCCGCAGGCGCGGCTGGGGCAGCTCGATCTGCTGCTCCCGGACGAACGCGAGGAGCCCGCGGACACCGGGGTGCGGACGGCGGCGGACGCCCTGCCCGTACTGTTCGAGGAGCAGGTGCGCCGCCGGCCGGCGGCCCCCGCCCTCACTTGCGGGGATGCCACCCTGTCGTACGGGGAGCTCAACGCCCGGGCGAACCGTCTCGCGCGGCTCCTCGTCGCGCACGGGGCCGGACCGGAACGCCTGGTGGCCCTGGTGCTCGGACGTTCCCCGGACCTCGTGGTCGCGGTGCTGGCCGTGCTGAAGTCGGGAGCCGGCTACCTGCCCCTGGATCCGGCGCTCCCGCCGGAGCGGGTGCGGCAGGTGCTGGCCGACGCCGCTCCCGTGCTCGTGGTGACCTCCGGGCCGCTCGCGGTGCCGGACGCGCAGATCGTGCTCGACGGCACCGATCCGGCCGCCCGCTACCCGTCGGACGACCTCGGCCGGGCCGTGGACCCCGACGGCGTCGCCTACGCGATCTACACCTCGGGCTCCACCGGAGCGCCCAAGGGCGTCGTGGTGTCGCACCGCAACGTCGGGCGGCTGCTCGCGGTGACCGACGCCCGGTTCGGCTTCGGTGACAACGACGTGCACACGCTGTTCCACTCCTACGCCTTCGACGTCTCGGTGTGGGAGATGTGGACGGCGCTCGGTCGCGGCGGCCGCCTGGTGGTGGTGCCGGACGACGTCGCCAAGTCGCCGCGGGAGCTCCTGGCGCTGCTCGCCCGGGAGCGGGTCACCGCGCTGAGCCAGACCCCGTCGGCGTTCTACCAGCTCGCGCAGGCCGAAGCGGAAGCGGAGCCGGGCGCCCTGCCCGCGCTGCGGGTCGTCGTGTTCGCCGGTGAGGCGCTGGAACCCACGCGTATCCGCTCCTGGCACGGCCCCGGCAGGCCGAGGCTCGTCAACATGTACGGGATCACCGAGACCACCGTGCATGCGACCTACGCCGAGCTGACCGACCCCGGCGAGACCGCCGGGGTCATCGGCACCGCGCTGCCCGACCTGCGGCTGCATCTGCTGGACCACGCGCTGCGGCCGGTCCCGCCCGGCTGCCCCGGTGAGATCTACGTGTCCGGTCCCGGCGTGGCGCGAGGGTACCTGGGACGCCCCGGGCTCACCGCGAGCCGTTTCGTCGCCGACCCCTTCGGCGCGCCCGGCACCCGCATGTACCGCTCCGGGGACCTCGCGCGGCGCCGGGCCGACGGCACGCTGGAGTACCTGGGCCGGACGGACCACCAGGTGAAGATCCGCGGATACCGGATCGAGCCCGGGGAGGTCGAGCGCGTCCTCGAACAACACCCCGCGGTGGAACGCGCCGTGGTGCTGGCGGACACGGATGCCGACGGCGGCCGGCTGCTCTGCTACGCCGTCACGAAGGGAGAGCCGGCACCCGCCGAGCTGCGCGAGTACGCCCGCACGGTCCTGCCCGCGCACATGGTGCCCGCGTTCATCCTGCCGGTCGACGAGATCCCGCTGACCGGCAACGGCAAGCTGGACCGCAGAGCCCTGCCGCGACCGGAGTCCGCGGTGCGGGCGAGCCGCCCGCCGGCGAACGAGCGGGAACGGCTCCTGTGCGCGCTGTTCGCCGAAACCCTCGGGGTCCCCGAGGTCGGCGCGGAGGACAGCTTCTTCGATCTGGGCGGGCATTCGCTGCTGGCCACCCGCCTGATCAACCGGGTGCGGGCGGAAACCGGCTCCGAGCTGAGCATCCGCACCCTCTTCGACGCCCCGGTCGTCGCCGACCTGGCGCGGCGCCTGCCGGAGCCGGCGGGCACCCCGCCTGCCGGGTTCGCCGCAGCCGCGCGGCCGGAGCGGATCCCGCTCTCGCCCGCGCAGCGCCGGCTGTGGTTCTTCAGCCGGTTCGCCGGCCCCAACTCGGTCTACAACATGTCCTTCGCGACCCGGCTGAGCGGCCCCCTGGCGGCCGGGCACCTGCGCGCGGCCCTCGGCGACGTGCTCGTCCGCCACGAGAGCCTGCGCACCACCATCACCGAGACCGACGGCGAGCCGCACCAGCACATCGGCGGCGCGGAGGCGCTGCCGTTCGCGACGGTGACCACCTCGGAGGCCGAGCTGCCCGGCCTGCTCGCCGAAGCGGCGGCGCACGTCTTCGACCTCGGCAGCGAACTCCCCGTCCGGGCCGTGCTCTTCGAGACCGCACCCGAGCAGCACGTGCTGCTGGTCCTCCTGCACCACATCGCCGCCGACGGCTGGTCCCTGGCTCCCCTGGCCCGCGACCTGTCGACCGCGTACCGGGCACGCGCCGCGGGCGGGGCCCCGCAGTGGGCCGGCCGCCCCGTGCAGTACGCGGACTACGCCCTCCGGCAGCACGGCACCGACCTCAGCGCCGGGATCGCCTACTGGACGGAGACGCTGCGCGGCGCCCCCGAGGCGCTCCCGCTGCCGTTCGACCACGCCAGGCCCCAGGTGTCCGCGCACCGCGGGGAGACCGTCGGCTTCACCCTGGACGCCGGCCTGCACGCGCAGCTGGACCGGCTCGCTCGGTCCACCGGCACCAGCTTGTTCATGGTGATGCACGCTGCGATCGCCGTGCTGCTGTCACGGCTCGGCGCCGGTGCGGACATCCCCATCGGCACACCGGTGGCCGGGCGGCACGACGAGGCGCTGCACGAGACCGTCGGCTGCTTCGTCAACACGGTGGTGCTGCGCACCGACCTCAGCGGAACGCCGACGTTCACCGAACTGCTGAAGCGGGTCCGGACCACCGATCTCGACGCCTTTGCCCATCAGGAAGTGCCGTTCGAGGCGGTGGTCGAGGCGGTCAACCCGCCGCGCTCGCTGTCCGCACATCCCGTCTTCCAGGTGATGCTGGCCTTCCAGGACACGCCGCCCGTCGAGTTCGACCTGCCGGGGCTGCGCGCCGAGCCGGTCGCCGCGCCCGGCGGCGCCTCCCGCATGGACCTGCTGTGGAGCCTGCGCCCGCACCACGGCGACCACGGTGCGGCAGCCGGCGTCGAAGGCGAGCTGGAGTACGACACCGAACTGTTCACCCCCGCCTCCGCCCGTCTGCTCCTCGCACGGCTGGAACGGCTGCTGCGGGCGGCGGTCGCCGAGCCGGACCGCCCGGTCGCCGACCTCCCGGTCCTCGTCGCCGGCGAGCGGGAGCAGATCACCGTCCGCTGGAACGCCACCGCCCGCGATGTGCCTTCGACCACCGTGGCCGAACTGTTCGCGGCACAGGCGCGCCGCGCTCCCGACGCGCCGGCCGTACGGCACGGGGAGAGCGTGCGCACCTACCGGGAGCTGTCCGAGCGGGTGGCTCTGATCGCGGCGGAGCTGAGCGCCCGCGGAGCCGGCCCGGGCAGTCTGATCGCACTGGAGCTCAGGCGTGACCCCGGCCTGCCCGCCGCGCTGCTCGCGGTCCAGTCGGTCGGTGCCGCCTGGCTGCCCGTCGACCCCGGGCTGCCGCCGCAGCGGAAGGCGGCGCTGCTGGCGGACGCCCGCCCCTTGCTGGTGGTGGGCAACGCGGTGGATGACGACGGGGTCGACGACGGGCTCACCGTCACCACCGGTGCCCGGGAACCGGCGGTCGTGCCGCGGAACACGGCGTACGTGACGTACACCTCGGGCTCCACCGGGCGGCCGAAGGGCGTCGTCGTGCCCCACAGCGCGCTGACCAACCTGGTACTCGCGCTGCGCGAGCAGCTGGCGGTCGGTGCGGCCGACCGGATCCTGGCCGCCGCGCCCGCGGGCTTCGACATGTCCCAGCCCGAGCTGTGGCTGCCCCTGGTCACCGGCGCCACGATGGTGCTCGCCGGCCAGGGAGCGCTCCGCGAGCCCGACGAGCTGTCCGCGCTGCTCGACCGGCACAGGGTCACCGTGATGCAGGCGACCCCTTCGCTGTGGCAGGCCCTCGTGGCCCGGCGGCCGGAGAGGCTGCGCCACATCCGCGCGGTCATCGGCGGCGAAGCCGTACCCGCGGAACTGGCCGCGACGCTGTCCGGCCGCACGGCGTCGCTGCTGGCCTGTTACGGCCCGACGGAGACGACCGTCTGGTCCACCACGCACCCGGTCGGCCGCGCGGCGGGCGCCACGGTGCCGCTCGGGCGTCCCCTGTGGAACACCCGGTGCTACGTCCTCGACGCCCGGTTGCAGCCGGTGCCGCCGGGCGTGACCGGCGAGCTCTACCTGGCCGGCGCCGGTGTGGCGACGGGGTACCTGCACCGGCCTGCGCTGACAGCGACCCGATTCGTCCCGGACCCCTTCGGGCCGCAGGGGCACCGGATGTACCGCACCGGCGATCTCGCGTCATGGACCTCCGACGGTGTCCTGCGCTTCCACGGCCGGACCGACGATCAGGTGAAGATCCGCGGCCATCGCGTCGAACTCGGCGAGATCGAGGCCGTGCTTACCCGCCACGACGACGTCGACGCCGCCGCGGTGGCCGTACACGACCGGAAGGCCGACGACCGCCGCCTGGTCGGCTACGTCGTCCCCGCCGGCGCCGACCTGCGCTCCGTCGGCGCGCACCTGGCCGCGCACCTGCCGGACTACATGCTGCCCGCCCGCCTGCTCGGGCTGGACGAGCTCCCCCTCAGCCCCAACGGGAAGCTGCTGCGCGACCGGCTGCCCGAACCGGACTGGGCCCCCGCAGGAGACCCGGCGCCTCCGGAGAACCTGAACGAGCACTTCATGTGCGGACTCTTCGCCGACGTGCTGGACCTGCCCCGGGTCGGTCCCGGCGACAACTTCTTCGAACTGGGCGGGCACTCGCTGCTGGCTGCGCGGCTGACCGACCGGGTACGGGCCGTGCTCGGGCTGGAAGCGACGATCCGGAACGTCTTCGAGGCGGCCACCCCCGCCGCGTTGACCCGTCTCCTGAACCGGGCGTCGCCGGATGGGGGTACCGCCCTGCTCGAGCGAAGCCGAGAGCTCGGGGGAGGGGCCACGCACCTCGTGCCGTTCCGCACGGGCGGGCCGGCGGCGCCGGTGTTCTGCGCGCCCCCGCTCAGCGGGATCAGCTGGCTGTACGCGGGGCTGCTGCGGCACATCGACCGGGACCACCCGGTGTACGGCATCCAGGCCGAGGGACCCGGCGGGGTCAGCGATCTGCCCGGCAGCGTCGAAGCGATGGCCGAGCGCTATGTGGACCTGATGCGTTCGGTCCGCCCCCGCGGCCCGTACCACCTCGTCGGCTGGTCCTTCGGCGGGCTGGTGGCCTACGCGATGGCGGTCCGGCTGCACGAGCTGGGCGAGCCGGCCGGCGCGTTGTGTCTGGTGGACACGGCCGCCGATGCCACGGCCGCACCGGAAGAGCCCATCAACGACCAGCGCGTCCACCGGGTGCTGCTGACCGCCGCCGGCCTGGACGACGCACGCTGGGCCGCGACCGGCCTCGACTTCGCCACCGTCTCGGCCCTGCTGCGCCGGGAAGGAAGCGTGTTCGCCCGGTTCACCGAGGACGACATCCGCCGTGTCATCGCGGTGTCGCGTCACCACGACAAGCTCGCCCGCGCCTACCGGCCCCCGCACTACCCCGGTGACGCGACCTACATCGAGGCGACGGGGGACGGGCCGCGTCCCGTCCCGAATCACGAACTGTGGCGGCCTCGTGTCGGCGGCGACCTGACCGTCGGGTACGTCTCTGCGCGCCACTACCGGGCGATGCAGCCGCAGCACGTGCACGAAGTCGGGATCCAGCTCCGTGACCTGCTGAGGAGGCAGCGTTGACCCGCACCGATTCCGGCGCCCCCACCGATTCCTGCGCCCGCTCCGCTTCCGGTGCCCTCGCCGGACTGCCCGCGGGCGCACGGGTGGTGATCCGGCTGCCCAACGGCCGCGAACTGGCGGACGTGCTGCTCGCCTGCTTCGACCTGCGCCTCGTCGCGGTCCCCCTGCACCCCCGCACCACCGACCGGGCCGTCGCGGGCATCGCCGAACGCGTCTCCGCGGCGGCCCTGGTGGACCTCCGCGGGCTGCACCGCACCGGCCTGCCCGACGTCCGCACGGCCCCGGACGACCTGGCCTTCATCATGTTCACCTCCGGCTCCACCGGCCCGCAGAAGGGGGTCATGCTCAGCCGGCGAGCCGTCCTGGGCAACGCCGCCAAAACCGCGGCCCTGCACGGGCTGACACCGGAACGCCCCCACGGGACCTGCCTGCCGCTGTACCACTGCAACGCACTGATCATGTCGCTGCTCGGCACGCACCTCACCGGCGCGCCGCTGACCCTGCAGGCCGCCTCCGACCCGGCCGTCCTCGATCCGGCCGTCTTCGATCCGGCCGGCTACTTCGCGGCGCTGGACGCCGCCGGGGCCCGAACCGCCTCGATCGTGCCCGCCCTGCTGGCGGACCTGCTGGAGGCCGGTCCCGACTGGCCGGACGGCCTGGAGTACCTGATCACCGCGGCCGCCCCGCTGACCAGCGACCTCGCCCGCCGGTTCCACCGCCGCTACGGCCCGCGCCTGCGGCAGGGCTACGGCCTGACCGAGGCGGTCAACTTCAGCTTCACCATGCCCCGGCTCGACGACGCCGACTTCCGCGACCAGTACCTGGAGCACACGCCCCCGGTCGGGGTACCGCTACCGGAGACCGAGCTGCGGCTGGAATCCGGTGAAGTGTGGATCAGAACGCCGGACCTGATGACCGGTTACTGGCAGGACAGCCGCACCACGGCGGCCGCGATCACCGACGACGGCTGGCTGCGCACCGGCGACCTGGCCGAACTGCGGGACGGCCTGCTGGTCCTCCGGGGCCGCGCCGGGGAGCGGATCAACCGGGGCGGGGAGAAGCACTACCCGCTCGACATCGAGCACGGCTGGCGCGAGGCCGGGCTGTCCGGCCGGTTCGCAGCCGTCGCGGTGGACGAACCCACGCTCGGCCAGGACATCGGACTGGTCGTCACGGAGCAGCCGGTCTCCGCCGTACGCGAACTGTACGAACGGGCGCCGCTGCGGCCGGCGGCGATCCAGTTCGGCGGGTTCCTGGCGACCCCCACCGGCAAACCCCGGCGCACCGCGATGA
Source organism: Streptomyces sp. KLMMK (assembly GCF_036961605.1). Taxonomy (NCBI): domain Bacteria; kingdom Bacillati; phylum Actinomycetota; class Actinomycetes; order Kitasatosporales; family Streptomycetaceae; genus Streptomyces; species Streptomyces sp. KLMMK. The sequence continues at coordinate 40,800 of NZ_JBAMDC010000010.1, read as the reverse complement.
GCCGGGGCCTCGCCGTACGCCGCCTGGCTCCCGCACGGTACGAACGGCTGCTGCGCCACGCCGCGGCCACCGCGCACGACCTGCTGCACACAGGGGCCGAGCACCCCGGCCTGCGCTCGCTGGCCGCGTGGGCCTCCCCCGGGGACCGCGCCCCGCGGGCGAGCGGCGAAGTCGTCTTCGGCGCCCTCGACTTCATGCGGGAGCACTGGCATGACGAGGGCGACGAGGGCGACGAGGACGGCGGGGAACTGTCCCGGGCCAAGGCCCGCTGGCACAGGACACTCCTCGCCGAGTGGCCCCTGGCAGCGCACGCGGAACTGACCGCGGACGTGGCGGCCCGCCACGGATTCGAGGGACCGCCCGTGCCGCTGGGCACCGAGGCCCGCTTCGGGGACGGCTCGCTGCTCGTACTCCCGCACGGGCCCGCGGCCGGCGGCCCGGTGTGGCCCCTGGGCCCCCTGCTGTCCTTCCTGAACGGTTCCGCCGGGGACGGCGGGACAGACCGCTGGACGTGGCTCGCCCGGCTGCGCGACCGCGGATTCCCGGCCACGGGCTGCTCGGTCCTGCGCGCCGGGCGACACGACCTGGGCGGCGTGCTGTGGGCACGACAGCCGGATTCCGGACCGAACGAGCGCGCTGGAGCGACTGGATGACACACCGCACCGAAACAACCGGACGCATGAAGCAGTCCCCCGACCACGAGGACGAGATCCTCGACGTCCGGCGGCACCAGGATCCCGGCAGGAACCAGCTGACCCCGGTGGTGATGCTGCCCCCGGACGTCGCCCTGGCCGTGGTCGACGCCCTCGCCGGTCTGGTCCGGGCGGCACACCGCACGGAGGGGGCCGGCCCGACCCCGGCCGGTGCGCTCAAACAGGCGCAGGAATTCGAAGAAGGCGACGTCTTCATGCTGGAGCCTCCCTTCGAGGGCTTCTTCGCCGACCGCTACCTGATGGACTTCTACGACACCACCGAACGCGACATGTGCTCGCGCATGCACCTGCACACCGGGCTGCGGTTCGTCCGCATGATGACGGGCCCGGAGACCACGATCCGGGTCTCCAGCCTGTCCCCGATCACGGTGCGCCCCGCGGCGGCGGGTTGGGCCGGTCCGCTGAGCACGTTCACCGACGCGCTGCCCGGCACCCCTGCCGGGGTGCACCGGGACCGGCACAACGTGATCGTGCCGCCGAACTCCTGGGTGGACATGCAGATCCCGCGCGGGGTGTCCCACCAGTTCAACGCGGTGGGACCGAACGCGGTGATCGACTCGGTACACCCGGAGGAATCCATCGAGACGCTGCGCGAGGGAATGTCGGGGTACCGGATGATGGCGCAGACCATTTTCCTCTCCAAGGACAAGAGCCCGGCCACCACCTGCGCCGGCCTCACCGAACCCGCTCCGGCCGGGAACGGGGCGGCCGGATCTGCTCCTCCGCCCGGCATCACGCCCTCGTGCGCAGTCGGGGCGGTACGTCGCGAGCCGTGAAGTGTCGGTCGTCTGTCGGGGGTTGTCGGTCCGGTGTCGGCGTCCCGTCGACGGGGTCCGGCACCTTTTCGGGAGACGGCCGGCCGGAGCTCACCGGGCGGCCCCGATCCCGAAGGAGCCACCATGCGCACCCCTGTCACGATCATCGGCGCCGGACTCGGCGGACTCACACTCGCCCGCGTCCTGCACCTCCACGGAATCCCGGTCACGGTCCACGAGGCCGAGTCCTCCCCGGCGGCCCGCACGCAGGGCGGGATGCTCGACATCCACGACTACAACGGGCAGCTCGCCCTCCAGGCGGCCGGCCTGATGGACGAGTTCCACGCCATCGTCCTGGAGGGCCGCCAGGCGATGCGGGTCCTCGACCGGGACGGCACGGTCCTGCTCGACAAGGCCGACGACGGCACGGGGGGACGCCCCGAGGTCCAGCGCGGCGACCTGCGGCAGATCCTGCTCGACTCGCTCCCGGCCGGCACCGTCCGGTGGGGCTGCAAGGCCGGCAGCACCCGCGCCCTCGGCGAGGGTCGCCACGAGGTGACCTTCGCCGACGGCAGCACCGTCGTCACCAGCCTGCTGGTCGGCGCGGACGGCGCGTGGTCACGGGTCCGGCCGCTGCTCTCCGCCACCGTGCCCGAGTACGCCGGCACATCATGCGTCGAGACCTACCTGTTCGACGCCGACACCCGGCACCCGGCCGCCGCGAAGGCGGTCGGCGGCGGGTCGATGATGGCGCCCGCGCCGGGCGCGGAGATCTTCGCTCACCGGGAGAGCGGCGACACCCTGCACACCTACGTGATGCTGTCCCGGCCGCAGGACTGGTTCGCCACCATCGATTTCACCGATGCCGCCGCGGCCACCGCGCGGATCGCGCGGGAGTTCGACGGCTGGGCGCCGGAACTCACCGCCCTGATCACCGACGGCGACACCGCGCCGGTCCTGCGCCCCCACTACGCCCTGCCGACCGGGCACCGGTGGGACCGGGTGCCGGGGGTGACCCTGCTCGGCGACGCCGCCCACCTCGCGGTCCCGAACGGCGAAGGCGCCAACCTGGCCATGCTCGACGGCGCCGAACTCGGGGCGGCCCTCGCCGCGCACCCCGACGACATCGAGGCCGCGCTCACCCAGTACGAGCAGGCCATGTTCCCCCGCAGCGCCGAGATCACGGCCTTCGGAGGTGCCGATCTCTACGAGATCGGCTCCGACAACAACACGGCCCAGGATCTGGTCGCCGCGTTCCTCGAAAGCGAGCAGACCTCATGAGCCGCCCGGCCGTGTGAACGGTGCAGCGGGCTGCGCAGCCCCGCGCACAGGCGCCGGAAGGGTGCTGTCTCGTCAGATCGCCGACGGCGCACGGCCGGGGCCGTCCCACTGGCCCTGCTCGGCACGGTCGTCCCCGCCTCCGTCTCCTTCGCTGCCGCCCCCGAGGGGGCGAACGGTGGCGGCGGCGGGGCGCCGCCCGTGCTCCGGCTGACGGACGGCCCCGCCGACAAGGCAGCGGTCGCCGTGACGCGCCCGGCGCCGGACGGTTCCGTCACCCCCGTCCCGGTGGGTGACGCGCGCCTGACCGTCCGCGCACCATCAGGCGGATTCGTCCTCGCCCCGGCCCGGTCACCGGCCAATGGTGCCCCGGGGGATCTCGCCCAGGTGCACGCCGGAGACGTGATCGCCGGCCCTGCGACTCCGGACACGCCGCACGGCGTGCCCGTGAAGGTGGCCGCCGTGCACGCGAACGGCAACGGTTCGATGGCCGTGGACACCGTCCCCGCCACGCCGGCCGACGCACTCGGCGACGCCAAGGTCGACGCCTCGGTTCCGCTGACTCCCGGCGATCTCAAAACCAAGCCGCTCGCCTCCGGCGGCAAGGTCACCGCCGGTGCCGGACCGCAAGGCCGCGGGGTCCGGCTGGACGTCGACGTTCCCGTCCCGGACGGCGTTAAGCCGACCGAAGGGCACACGTCCGCCCTGTCGGCATCACTCGGCCTCAGCCCCGAGTTCCTCTTCTCCTACGAGCGCGCGCACTGGTACGGCGTACAGCCGTCGCGTGCACGGATCGGCATGGCGGCCGATTACCAGTACGGAGTGAAGGTTCACGCCAAGAGCACTGCCTCCTACGACACCGGGCACAAGCCGTTGCGGATCCCGGCCGCCGAGGTGAACGTCGACAAGACGGTGTGGCTGGGACCGGTGCCCATCGTCCTCAGTCTCAAGGTCGACTACTTCTACGACGTCTCGGCCGACGGCACGATCGCCGTGGACGCCGAGGAACACACCGACGGACGGCTGGAGATCGGGGCCCGGTACGACGCCGGCGAAGGCTGGAGCGCTCTGTCCGGACCCGAGCCGGTCAGCAGCACGGCTACGCCCGTCCACGTCATGGGATCGGCGACCGCCAAGGGCGGGGTGGGCAGCCGTGCCCAGGTCGGGCTCTACCGCTGCGCTACGAACGCAGGCTGCGGGCAGCGACGGCTGAGCCTGCTGCCCTTGGAGCCGTCGCCCCCGCTCCCACTCCGACTCCCCTCCCAGAAGCCCCTCGCACCTTCGCACCTCCGCACCCTCCAGAAGGCACAGGTAACGCCCATGACGAAGATCCGGATCACCCGCGGCAAGCGCATGCTGCTCCTGGCCACGGCAGCCTCGGCCATGGCGGTCGGCGCCACTGCGCTGCCCGCCACCGCGGCGGACGAACGGACCGTCGGCACACCCGGGCCCCGCGATCGCCACGCCCGTCACGGCGTGACCGTACCGGGCGGACCCTTGGTGGATCGTGCGGCGGGGCCGGGCGAGGCGTCGTCCGTCGTACGTCGAGGCGCGGGCGTCAGGGCCTGCTGCCGACCGCACTGCTCGACGGCCGTGCCGCAGGGGGCGGACGAGCTCTCGGCCGGCTCGCTGTCGGGGAACAGCCGGACGGCCGTTTCACGGGCGCTCCGCTCCGCCCGCCGTCCTGTGACGAGGGCACCCAGCATCACCACGGCGGCACCGCAGCCCGTGATGATCCACCACGCGGGGCGGGCCGCGTCCGCGAACCCGGCCGTACCCGCGCCCACTGGCGAGCCGCCGTGCAGCCCCGACGAGAGCACCGCACCGAACACCGCCACCCCCAGCGCCGCCCCCACCCGGCATGTAGCCATGGTCACCCCCGAGGCGACCCCCGCGTGCGAGCGCGGCATGCCGGAGACCGCGAGGGCCGTCGCGGGAACGTCCACCAGCCCGATGCCGGCACCGAACAGCGCGTACGCCACGAGCAGAGGAACGACGGATTCGTCGGCGTGGAACGCGGCGCACATCAGCCCGGCCAGCCCCATCGCCGTCCCTGCGAGCAGCAGTGGAAGCCGCGCCTCTCGGCCACCCGTCAGCCGCCCCGCCACCGGCGCGAGGAGCACGGTCATGACCGGCATCGGCAGCAGCCACAGGCCGGCGGACAAGGCGGACAGGCCCCGGACGTCCTGGAGGTAGAGGCTGCTGATGAGCAGGAAGCCGCCGAGCGCCGCGAACGAGGTCAGGGAGACGGCCACCGAGCCGCTGAACGGCAGGCTGCGGAAGAACCGCGGGTCGATCAGCGGATGGGAGCTCCGGCGCTCGTAGGGCACCAGGCGGATGAGGGCGACGGCGGCGGCCGCGAGAGCGCCGGCCACCGGAAGCGTCCCCCAGCCCTGGCGGGGTGCCTGGATGACGGCGTACGTCAGGCAGCCGAGCAGGACGACGACGAGGAGCTGCCCCACCGGATCGGCCCTGCGGGACGCCGCCTCTCGCGACTCCGGCAGACATAGGACGGTCAGCAGCAGCGCGACGAGCCCGATCGGCACGTTGGCCCAGAAGACCGAGCGCCAGCCGTCGCCGGCCACCAGCGCACCGCCGACCAGCGGCCCGGCGGCCAGTCCGATGCCGAACGTACTGCTCCACGTGCCGATCGCCCGGCCGCGCTCCCCCTTGCCGGTGAAGGTGTGCGTGATGACCGAGAGCGAGACGGGGCCGAGCATCGCGCCGCCGAGGGCCTGCAGCACCCGGAAGCCGATGAGACCGTCCAGGCCGGACGCCACCCCGCACAGGGCCGAGCCGACGGTGAAGACGGCGTACCCCGCCAGGAGCGTACGACGGCGGCCGAATCGGTCGCCCATGGCGCCCGCGAGCAGCATCAGCGACGCCACGACCAGGTTGTACGCGTCGATGACCCACTGCATGCCGCGGACGGAGGCACCGAGGCCTCTTTCGAGCGCCGGCAGCGCGACGCTGACCGCGGTGCTGTCGACCCCCACCATGAGCGTGGCCAGGCAGCAGATCGTCAGTACGAGCCTGCCCCGTGCGGAATTCAACGTGATCACGTGCGGACCTCCCCGTCGGGCTGCGTCAGCGGTCTCGGCCTTGGGCCCAGTCCCAGTCGCTGTCTCGGTCCCAGTCGCTGTCTCGGTCCCAGTCGCTGTCTCGGTCTCGGTCTCGCTCTCGACCGTAGGCAGCCGCACGGTGTTCCTGCCGTCCTCCGAGTGGCGGATCGCGTGGGGGACGCCGGCATCCACCGGCCTGCCGGGCAGGAGGTCAAGGGACTCTGTTCGCGGCCCCGGTCTCGTACGGCAATCGCACCTCGACCGTGGTGGAACGTCCCGGCGCGCTGTCCACGCTGAAGCGGCCACCGGCGCTCTCGATCCGCACGTAGTGGCTGGCCAGGCCGATGTGACCGGCCTCCAGGCGCTTCCGGACGATATCCGTGTCGAAGCCCTTGCCGTCGTCGCGCACCGTCATGACGGTGTCGCTGCCATCCCGTGCCAGGGTCACCCAGACGTTGCTCGCGTCGGCGTGCTGCACGACGTTGGCGAGGAGTTCCCTGGCCGCGGAGTACAGCAGCGTCTGGCCGGGGACGCGACCGTCCAGCCGCAGGTCGTCGTGGACGGTGAAGCCGCCGCGGCGCGCGGCGTGCTCCCCCGCCGATTCCAGGGCGGCCGCGAGCCCCGCCGAGGCCAGGACCTGCGGGTGGAGGTCGAAGATGACCTCGCGCAGCTCCCGGACCGTGCCCCGGACCTCCTCCTCGGCGCGTGCCAGGGCGGGCGAAGGGGCGTCCTCCGCAGCTTCCTCCAGCTCGTGCAGGGCTGCGAGCAGGTTCTGTACGGCGCTGTCGTGGAGCGCGTCCGCCAGGACCGCTCGTTCCCGGGATTCGGCGTCGAGCGCATTCCGTAGCAACGCCTCCCTGGCGTCCAGCAGTTTCGCCACCCGGCTGCTGCGTCGTTCCAGCAGCGCGGCGATCAGTACGGCGGCTCCGACGTCCCACAGCAGGTACGCCTCGTCGACGACGACCGGCCAGACGGCCGGTGCCGCGTGGGAGAGCAGGTGCGGCAGGGCCATGGCAGCGTAGGCGGCCATGCAGGCCGCGCCGAGCCAGGCCGTCACGACCGGCAGCTGCCACAGGACGCTGGCCATCGGGAGGACGAAGTAGGCGTAACGCACTGCGGAATCGGGTCCCCCGGACAGGGCGGAGAGGACGCCGACGGCGACCACGTCGACGGCGGCCGCGCGCACCGCGCCGTGGGCCCCCGCCAGCGGGTGCCGGTGAACGGCCACGAGGCGGGCGACCGACCAGGCTGCGTAGGCCACGAGCGTGCCGTGGAACCACGGGGCCTTGAGGGACTCCGGCGGTTCCACTGCGGCGAGGAGGATCGGGACCAGCAAGGGCAGGCGCAGCCATGCCACGTAGCGGGTAGTCAGCTCGGTCACGCCGCTGATCTGCTGTTCACGCCACCGGGTCGTCATCGCACCGCACACGGGTTCTCAGCGGGACAGGCACATGGGGATACACAGGGGATGCGCTATGGGGCGAATTACGTGGGTGACGCTACCCGATCGTGCGCGTCGGACCCGTCATTCCTGATCGGTACGGGACGGGCGGGACGTACCGGATGCGGGGGCTGTGGGGAATGCGGGCCATGGTGACCGGTGGGTCGAGCCGGATGGCCCACTAGCGTCGCCCGGGCGGCAGGGAGCCGAGGGGAGTAACGGCGATACCGGTGCCGGATGCCGCCAGGGTCACGGCGGCGCCGAGCGTGGGCACGTCGAGCACGGGAGGCGGACGATCGGCCGTGGCCTCGTCGGCGTCAGCGGAGGCGTCAACGGATGCCTCATGGGCAGCGGCGGCAAGGAGCGGGACCGGCTGCAGCCCGTCGTCCGGGCAGCGGATCCACCGGCGACCGAGCAGCTCTCGCACGGATACCGTCTCGCCGCGCAGGGGATCGTCTTCGGCGCACGCCACGACGAGCTCCTCGGTGCACCAGGGCCACACCTGCCCGCACCACCCCTCCGGCTGCGGCCCGATGCCCAGGTCTGCGGCGCCCGAGGCGACGGACTCCTCCAGTGACCGCCCGTTCTCGTGCACGGCGACGCACAGACGGGCATGCGGCCGTGCGAGCGCCCAAGCCGGTACGGCAGGGAGGATGCCGTCGAGGAGGGTGCTGTACGGGCGTGCGGCAGGAGCGCCTCGCCCGCGGGGGTGGGGCGTATGCCGTCGCGGCCACGCACGAGCAAGCGGGCGCCGATGGCACGTTCGAGGGCCTTGAGCTGCTGGGCCTCCGGCCGGCTTTCCGCTGACGACCTCGGAAAGAGGTCGGCCGACCGGTGGAGCAGCCGTACGGGCTTCGCTTCCTCCGGCCCGGTGGACGGCGGCTCCGGAGAGCGGTTGAACGGAAACCTGCCTATCGTCGGATACGGCTCTGTACACAAAGCGCCGGCATGACGGTGCGGGGGCGTGGCAGGAGGCGGGAGCAGGCGGTATGGGCGTGCCCGGTGCGAGCGAGCGCGTGACGGTGATCGTGGCCGACGACCACCCCGTCTTCCGCGAGGGCATGACACGCGGACTGCAGCTGAGCGGACAGGTGGAGGTCGTCGCGGAAGCGGCCGACGGCGAAGCCGCGCTCGAAGCCATCCGCGAGCACGAGCCGGACGTCGCCCTGATCGATTACCGGATCCCCAAGCTGGACGGCATCGCCGTCATCCATGCGGTGGTCCGCGACCGGCTCCCGACCCGCACTCTGCTGCTGTCCGCCACCACCGACAGCGCCGTCGTCTACAAGGCCATCGAGGAAGGTGCCTGCGGATATCTCGCGAAGGACGCCAAGCGCTCGGAGATCGTCGACGCGGTGCTGAAGGTGGCGCGCGGCAAGCGCGTGGTGGGCGAGGAGCTGACGGACGGACTGGCCGGCGAGATCCGGCTGCGTGCCGGGCGCGACGCCGTGGTGCTGTCGGAGCGCGAACGGCAGGTGCTGCGCGGTTTCGCGAAGGGGCAGAGCATCCCCGAGCTGGCCTCGGAGCTGTTCCTGGGCGCGAGCACGGTGAAGACGCATGCGCAGCGGCTCTACGAGAAGCTGGGGGTCTCGGACCGTGCGGCCGCCGTCGCCGAGGCGATGAGGCACGGCCTGCTGGAGTGAGGGCCCTGCCCGGTCCACTCTCCTCGTGGCAAGTGCTTTCAGAGTCCGTGGTGGGCATGGACGACGGCGTGACCTTTGCCGCGGCCGATCATCCACTTGTTGACGGGGGTGGTGATCAGGAATGCAACGGCGAATCCTCCCAGAAGGGCGGACCAGAAGAGCCCATCGGTCAGGTGGGCGTCCATCGCGCCCGGCACCAGGGCAATGATGCCGTTGTCGACAAGTTCCATCACGGCGATGGAGACGGTGTCGGCGGCCAGTGCCACCTTGATCGCGGGCTTGAAGCCCAGGCCTGCTCTCCGGACGGCGAAGAGCGTGAACGAGTAGCCGAAGAGAAACGCAAGGATGATGGCGAGAACCATGGTGGGCGCGTTGCCCCACAGCAGGGCGGTGCCGATGACCATGCCGAGGATCTCGCCGAAGGCGCATCCGGTCAGGCAGTGCAGTGTCGCCTTTGCCGCCATGGGCCACGATGCCCCGCCGCGGCTGGTTCCGTGGCCGGCACCGCTCTGATGAGCACGATCGTGTGCGGGGTCGGTGTGGTGCGGGTCGCGGTCCATGGCCTCCATCACCATTCCTGATCGCCGGGCAGGGCGGCGGCGCACCGTACGAACCCGGCGTCGCGCCCGTCGGCCGCATGGAGAACGCGGACGACGGTGACGCAGACATCAGTCCCACTGCGGGGCATCACCCGAGGGAAGTACCCCCTGGCACACTCATCTCACACTCAGGTCGCATCCGTCATCACCCATGACACCCGCATTGCCCAAGAACAGGCGATCTCAGAACCTCCCCTGCGCGGCACCGGCTTCCTCCCCCCGGCTGGAGACACACCCGGAGCCCGTAGACCGTCTGCCAAGCTGGATCGGTGCGGTCCCGGCAGGATCCACCCCGCCCACCTGGGCACACAGCAGGCAGTACGGCTGCGCACCGCGGGCATGGGCCGCCCGCGGTGCGCAGCCGCTTCCGCGTGGAGGTCTCAGCAGCCCTTCGCCCAGGTGTGGGAGCTGCCGTGGTCATTCGCCCGTGGGTGGTAACTGACCTCTTGCCCGGGCGCGAGGCAGAGCGTGACCCCGCCGGTCAGCTCACGGCCGTCGTAGATCTTCACGTGGTCGGGGACCCCTGGTCCGGAGACCCCGTGGTTCGCCCACGACGAGTCCTGGTTCGACATGTTGCCCTCCCACCAGCGGTCGTCGCCGCTGTGGTCGATCTTCATGCCGTCGAAGTTGGCGTGCGTCCAGACGCAGAAGTAGCCACGACGACACTCTGCCGCCGACGCGGATGAGGCGGTGGCCGTCACAGCGCCGGCGGAGATCAGAGCAGCAGCGAGCAGAGCGGTGAGACGCTTCATGGGCGTGGATGTCCCTTCGTTGATGGGTCGTCGAGCAGTGCCGTCGCTTCGGCCAGTGCATGCGTGCGCAACCGCATCCAGTCCGCGATCTCGGCACGGTGCTTCGCGCGGAGCTCGTCCAGGGAGCGGTGGGTGTGACGGGCTTCCGGCCCGAGGTTGTTAACGATCGTCGACACCCGGAACCACCGGGGCTGATCGCCGTACAGCCGCTGTTGCGCGGCGGCCAGACAGCCGTCCGTGTGCGCGCTCACGACATGGCCGGTCGACAGGGAAACAGACAGTTCCGGCCTCCCCGAACCGAAGAGCGCCTCGGCGACCTTCGCCTCTTCGGGCGCGGGAGACGACGTACGTCGTCCCGGCCGCGAGGGCTTCAGGCCCTGACGGGTGAGACAGGAGTCGGTGAGTATTTGGCCGGCTGCCTTGATCACGTCATCCTCGGCCGGATGACGGGGCGCCTGCGATGGTGCGCAGCCGGTCAGAAAGCAGCCGGCGAGAAGGATCGGGGCAACCAGTCGCCCGGCGGCCCGCGTGCGGGGATGCATGCGCGGATCAACCGGGTGAGGACATCAACGCGACGGGTGGGGTGGGTTGTTGGGGAACCATGAACATGCTCCTCACCCTCCCCATGGTTTGCGGGGGCATGCGTCCTATCACCCGTAAAGGTGACTATGGGGCCGGGGTGCAACCCGTCCAGGCGGTCAGTGCGCCGGTCCTCTCGAAGTGAAGGGTGCGGGGTTCTGTGGTGCGGGTCGCCCAGGCGATGTGGCCGTCGGGCCGGATGAGGATCTCGCTCACGTCCTTCAGGTCCCGGTGGTCGCCGTGCTCCTGAACGCTGACCACTCGGATGCGGTCGGACGAGGCAGGGGTGGTGGTGGCATGCAAGTGCTTCCCGCCGCCGTCGAAGCGGAGCAGGACGAAGCGGCCGTCGTGCAGCAGCTCGTAGACCCGGGCCGGTCCTGACGCCGTCGTGAGGCCGATGTCGGGCATGCGCCGGCCGGTCAGCGGGTCGGCGTCCGGGGCGGTGGCAGGGTAGACGGTGTCCAGGGCGGCGATCCGGCCGGCCAGGTACCGGTTGACGTCCTCCATCCCCAGGAGCGTGTCGAGCAGCTCGCACAGGTGCCCCGCGGGGCCCGCGTACTGTTCGGTGAGGGGGAGTTCCACCAGCAGGGTCTGGGCGCGGGTGCCGGTGGTGACCGCGTGGCCGACCGGGTGGCGCTCGGCGTGGTAGGTGTCCAGCAGGCCGGGCGGTGCCCACCCCCGGACGGTGGCGGCGAGTTTCCAGCCGAGGTTCATGGCATCCTGCAGCCCGGTGTTCAGCCCCTGGGCGCCGACGGGGAAATGGATGTGCGCGGCGTCGCCGGCCAGGAACACCCTGCCGCACCGGTAGCTCTCGGCGAGGCGAGTGGTGTTGCCGAAGCGCGACAGCCACCGCGGCTCGCCGATGGCGCAGTCGCTTCCGCAGACCCGTATCAGCGAGGTGCGGAATTCCTCCAGCGTCACCGGTTCGGTGGAGGGTACCCGGATCCGCTGCGGGTCCATGATCACGTACCGTGTCGATCCGGCCTCCAGGCGGGCGACGAGCACGCCGTGCCGCCGGGCCTGCTCGTTGTATGCGTGGTCGGCGACGGCGAAGTCCCCGACGACCGCGCTCATCGTCTCCCCCGTCCCGGGGAAGCCGATACCGGCCGTCTGCCGGACCAGGCTGCGCCCGCCGTCGCAGCCCACCACGTACGCGGAACGGATCGTGACGGGCCCGGCCGGGCCGGACACGTCGGTCTCGACTCCATGGTCGTGCTGCCGGAGGGCGACGGCCTCGTGTCCGCGACGGATCTCCACGCCCAGTTCACGGGCCCGCTCGGCCAGCAGCGCTTCGGTCCCGGCCTGCGCCAGCAGCAGGGCGTACGGGTGCCGGGTGTCGAGCGCGGTGAAGTCGAGCGGCCGCTTGAGGCTGACGGCGAACTGCCAGCCGGGCACCGTACGGCCCGCGTCCAGGAACCGGCCCGCCAAGCCGCGCATGTCCATCAGCTCGATGCTACGGGGATGAAGGTTGAGCGCCCGCGACTCCCGGTGCGGCTTCGCACGCTTGTCGATCGCCGTGGTCCGTACGCCCGCCAAGGCCAGCTCGCACGCCAGCAGCAGCCCCGTCGGACCGGCGCCCACGACGAGGACGCCGGTGTCCTCATCCGAGCCCGGGTACGTCACGCCCCCACCTTTCGGCGCGGATGGCCACCCGTCAAGACGCCCTCCTGCACGGCGTGTTCCCCGGAATGGCCGGGCCCGGACGGGAATGGCCGGGCCCGGACTTGGCGGCGCCGCGGCCCCGTACTGGAATGTCGGAGGTCCGACGGGAAGTCGTGGGAGGAGTCCGCTCGTGATCCACATGACCGAGACCCTGGCCGTGCAGACCATCGAAGGGTTCCTCACGCCCGACGAGACCGCAGAGCTCACCAAGGTGTTGGACGAGCACCTCGCAGCCACCGGCTGGGCTCCTGCACGCCCCAGCCAGGGGCTCGCCGCGCCCGAGGCTGCGCAGACCATCATGGACACCGCCCTGCAGCGCGCCCTGCCCGCCGTCCGCCGGGTCTTCCCCTCCGCCACGGGCATCGAGCCGTGGCTGTACCACGACCTCAAACCCGGCGATGAGATCCGTCCGCACGTACACGGCGTGGGCGACCCGCAGGCCCGGCCGCAGCGGATCGCCCGGGTCGGCTTCGACCTCCAGAACGCCGAACGCGGCGGCGAGTTCCACCTCGACACCTGCTCCGCGGACGCCCTGTGGAGCGACGTCACCGCGACGGGCAGCAGCGCCTATGTGCCCGGGACGCGATTCGTGCACGAGATCACCGCCCGCACCGGCCCGGTGAAACTGGCCGACACCCCGCACACCCGCTGGACGTGCAGCCCGCAGCCCGGCACCACCGTCGTCTACGGCATCCAGCTGGTCCACGGGGTCCGGCGCGTCGAGGAAGGCAGGGTACGCAAGCTCATCACCACTCTCCTGGCGTGAGCCGCCCGGCCCCGCGCAGCAGGGTGCGAGATGGTCACGACGGCGCCCGGCCGCCCTGCCGGAGAGCATGCAGGCCCCGGTCCAACTGGGAGACCGCCTCGTCGGCGGTGCTGTCCAGCAGAGCGCCGGGGCGCAGGGCCCGCAGCCAGGTACGTGCCGCGTCTGCGAGACGGCCGGGGACCTTGAGCACCGGCCGGTGGAACCCACGGACGCAAGGCGCGGGATTGAGCGGACTCCCCGGGAAGCACAGCAGCTCCGTCCCGTCCGGTGCGGGCGGCAGCACCGCGCCGTTGGGTGCGGGCAGCTCGAGCGCGATCCGGCCGGCCTTCGGGCTGCGAGGCTTCCGGCCGAGAGCGGCCTGTGCGAATGCCGCGTGCGGATCAGTGCCCGTACTCGCCCAGCTCATGTTGGATACGCCACTCAGCCGGCCGTTCACTTCGATCAGCTTCAGCCGGCCGTCGTCCGTGACGGCGAAGTCGATCTGCCAAGGCCCCCTCGGCGCGAAGGCCTCCGTCATGTCGGCGACCGTTGCGGCCAGTTCCCCTCGGGCAGGAGCGGGCAGTGCCACGGGAGCGACCCTGACCCGTCGGCCCGGGTCGCAGCCGCCGTCGAGCCGGCCCAGGGAAGCGACCGGCCACGCTACCGTGGAGGACGAACCGGACAGGAGCTCGACCGCGTACTCCTCCCCCTCGATGGCTTCCTGGACCAGCACCGGATACGTCACCTCGGCAGACACCCGGCCCAGGCACACCCCGTCCTCCACATAGTGGCGCCCCGAGCTGAACTCGCTTCTGGCTTCCTTGACCAGGACAGGAAAGCCGAGCTCCTCCACAGCGGCCTTCATTCCCCTTGCGGCTTCGCACACCACGCCCCGGGGCACAGGCCATCCCCGCTCCCCCGCGAGACGGTGAAGCACCACCTTGTCGCTGGCCAGCAGCGCGAACGTCTCACCATGCACGGGCATCCGGCAGCCTGCCTCCCGCACCCGGGGCGCAGCGCGTGCGTAGACGGGCAGGAACTGCTCCTGCCCATGGCACCCCATGTTGGGCAAGGCGATATCGGCCCGGCAGACGTCAAGCAGCCGCAGCAGCGCATCCTCGTCGAGGACAGCGGGGAGCTGTGCGCACGCGACCCCGGGCCCGAGGAACGAGGCAAGGTCGGTGAACCCCAGCACGGTGACCTCCGCACCGCCTTGCCGCAGGGGCAGAACCACCCGGTCCGCACGGAACTCGCCCAGGACGACCACGCGCACCATGTGCACCACCATCCCATCGGTATGGCCGGACACCGCCTCGGCAGGCTAATCCATCCGGCCCTCTCCCCCACGGCGTAAACGGCGGGGCGCCGATACTCTCGTGGGTAGTCCGGCGGCGCCGTGGCACGCCGGCCCCGGACGATCCGCCTCGCCGCGCCAAGGTCTGGCCACCCCGGATCGACGCGTGCTACGAAGAGGCATGGCGACATCGAGGGGCATCCCCGAGACGAGGCCGGACGCCGCCCACCGGACAGGAGTCCGCCCCCGGGCCGGGCAGGCCGTCAGGGCGTATGACGCGGTGATCGTCGGTGGTGGTCACAACGGTCTGGTCGCGGCCGCCTACCTGGCCCGCGCCGGGCGGCGCGTGATCGTCCTGGAGCGCCTCGCCCGAACCGGTGGTGCGGCCGTCTCCACTCGCCTCTTCCCCGGCTTCGACGCCCGGGTCTCCAGCTATGCCTACCTTGTCAGCCTGCTGCCCCCGAAGATCGTGAAGGACCTGGGGCTGCGCTTCAGCGTCCGCAAACGTGCAGTCTCCTCCTACTCACCCACCGTGCGTGCCGGACGGCCCACCGGCCTTCTGGTGGAGCGTGACCCGGCCCGCACCCGCGCGTCGTTCGCCCGGCTCACCGGTTCGGACAAGGAGTTCGACTCCTGGCAGCGGTTCCACGGCATGACCCGGCACGTGGCCGAGCGGGTCTTCCCCACGCTCACCGAACCGCTTCCCACCCGCGCCGGACTCCGCGCCCTCATCGACGACCGGCCCGCCTGGGAAGCGCTCTTCGAGCGCCCCCTCGGCGAGGCGATCGAGGCCGCCTTCGGTGACGAGCTCGTGCGCGGCATGGTGCTCACCGACGCGCTCGTGGGCACCTTCACCCACGCCCACGACCCCACCCTGCACCAGAACCGCTGCTTCCTCTACCACATCATCGGCGGCGGCACCGGCGACTGGGACGTCCCCGTGGGCGGGATGGGAGCACTGACCGATGCCATCGCCGACGCAGCCCGCGCCGCCGGTGCGCACCTCCTCACGGAGTGCGAGGTCACGCACATCGCCACGGACGGCCGGACGGCCGAAGTGACCTCCACGCAAGGCACCTTCGCGGCACAACACGTCCTGGTCAACGCCTCCCCTCACGAGCTGGCCCGGCTGCTGGGCGAGCAGCCACCGCCACCGTCCGAGGGCTCCCAGTTCAAAGTCAACATGCTGCTGCGACGTCTGCCGAGGCTGCGCGCCGGAGCCGTCGACCCGCGCGCGGCCTTCTCGGGGACCTTCCACATCAGCGAGGGCTACGAGGAGCTGGAGACCGCCTACCGGCAGGCGTCCGGCGGCCGGATCCCGTCCGCCCCACCCTCGGAGATCTACTGCCACTCCCTGACGGACCCCTCCGTCCTCAGCCCCGCACTGGCCCGCGAGGGCTATCACACCCTCACCCTCTTCGGACTCCACACCCCCGCCCGGCTGTTCACCGCCGACCACGACGCCACCCGCGAGCGGCTGCTCCGGGCCACGCTGGAACAGCTCGACTCCCACCTCGCCGAGCCGCTCGCCGACTGCCTGGCCGTCGACAGCGACGGCCGCCCGTGCATCGAGGCCAAGAGCCCCCTCGATGTCGAGCGGGACCTCGGGATGCCCGGCGGCAACATCTTCCACACCGCCCTCGAATTCCCCTACGCCGACAGCAGCGAGGAAGGAACCGCGGCCCGGTGGGGCGTGGAGACCGCCCACCCCAACGTCCTCCTCTGCGGGTCGGGCGCCGCACGCGGCGGCCTGGTCAGCGGCATCCCCGGCCACAACGCCGCCATGGCTGCACTGGGTCACTGACCTCCCCGGCCGCGGCGGTCCCGAGCCGGCGCCACGACCGTGGTCCACTGGCGCAGGAGACCACACCGCGCGGGAGCCCGGCCGGGAGCGGCGCCGACCGCTGCGAAGCTCCGGCCTACCTAGTGGCCGAACCGCCGCGGGGCGCCTGGAAACGTTCCGCGTGCTCGGCCGCCCACTGTGCGAACGTACGCGCCGGGCGGCCGGTCACCTGCTCGACGGTGTCCACGACGGTCGTGGAGTCCTCGCTGGGAGCGGAGTACCAGCCGATGACATATTCGGCATCCGCCCGGGGCACACCGGTGGCCATCAGCCTGTCGAGGGCCTGTTCGTGCGTGATCGGGACGAAAGCGATGTCGCGCCGGACCGCCCGGGACAGGATGGCGATCCGTTCACGCGGGGTCAGCGATTCGGGCCCGGTGAGGTTGTAGGCGCGCCCCGCATGGCCGTCGTCGAGCAGCGCGACCGCCGCCACTGCCGCTATGTCGGCCTCGTGGACGAGTGCGCTGGGAAAGTCGTACGGCTCGCGCACGATCCCCTCGGCCCGGACCGATTCGATCCAGTTCAGCGTGTTGGACATGAACTCTTGCGGTTCCAGGCGCGTCCATTCCACACCCGAGTCCGCCACGGCCTGCTCGACCGGGCCCACACCACCACCCCACACCACAGTGATGCGCCGTACACCCGCACCGACCGCCCGCCGCACCAACTCGGGCCCGACCTCGGCAAGCCCCGCCGTCACCGTGATGTGCAAACGGCTGACGCCGTCGAGGGCGGCGTCCAGCCTCTCCGGTGCCGTGTGAGTACCGGCCACCACCTCCACCCCGGCCGGAAACCTTCCCGCGGCCGCAGCCGGATTCCGCGTCAGTGCCCGGACATGCTCTCCTCGGCGGACCAGCTCCGCCACCACATGCCGACCCGTGTTCCCGGTGGCACCCGTAACCAATGTCGTCACAGCTGAGTTCCTTTCGTCGCTGACGACCCTAGAAGCTCAACCGCACTTGAGATCAAGAAACCCGCCCGGGCTACCGGTGCGCCCGTGGGCCGGCGCACGGTTCCCTATCTGCTGTTTCGCTTCATCCATCCGACGAACATCACTTCGGGCCGTTTCCCACTGAGGAGGCACTGGTCACGAAGTTCCTCCTGGTATCCCCCACCTCACCGTTTATCGTTTGTTGAATCTCCTTTCACCGGTGCAGGACATGCTCGTGGGAGACGTTGCGCCTTAATCCCTCGTCCCCGTCCCGCAGATAGGACCGTCATGACATCCACGAGCACCAAGCGTCCTTCGGCAGCCCGCCGCCTCACCGCTCTCGCAGCATCCGCGGTGGTCGCCACGGCCGGCCTGCTCTTCGCCGGAGGCACGGCGCACGCAGACATCAACCCCGAGCACACGGAAATCTGGAACGACGAGTCCCTCTACGGGGACTGGCACCTGGACAACGGCCCCGCCAGGCTCATCATGCAAAAGGACGGCAACCTCGTCGTCTACGTCAACGGCAACGCCCGCTGGGCCAGCAACACCATCGGCTGCGGCTACAAGACCGTGATGCAGACCGACGGGAACCTCGTGGTCTACGCACAGGACGGGCGCGCCTGCTGGGCCAGTGGGACCCAGCGGGGCGATCGCCCCTACCCGGTGAAGCTCTTCCTGGACTCCACCGGCGACATGCTTATCTACGGTGACAACGGCAGACGGTGCCACAGCACGGCCCCGTACAGCATGCCCCTGCCTTGTGACGTGCTCTGGAAATCCTGACATCCTCCTTCCCGGCCCGGTCGCCCGTCACCCGTCGCCCGTCACCCGTCACCCGTCACCCGTCACCCGTCACCCGGTCGACCATGCTCGCCAGCGACCAGTGCGGCCGGGCGGCAAGCCGTGCCGCCGTAGTGCGCAGCAGCGCCGGGTGGTGCCGGCAGGCCTCGGCCAGGGCCCGTGCGGCGTCCGGTTCGTCCTCGACACGTGAGGTGCCGAGCACGCGGACGAGCAGGCCGAGTGCGTCGTCCGGGGAGAGGGCGCCCAGGGCCAGCAGCCGGGCGCCGGGCAGGAGCCCGGTGAGCGCCCGGCCGGTGACCAGGGCCCCGCACCCTTGGTGCCGGGGAACCAGCGGGCGGATGCCGTCGAGATCCTCCACGTCGTCCAGTACGACCATGACCCGGCGCCCGTCGAGCGCCGCCTGGTAGGCCGCGGCCATGTCCGTCTCGTCCTCGGGCACGTCCCCGCCGAGCGCCCGGATGAAGGCGGCGAGGACCCGGCCGGGATGTGCCGGCGACGCGTGCGAACCGGTCAGGGCGGCGTAGAGCTGACCGTCGGGGTAGACGTCGCGCAACCGGTGCGCGACGTGGACGGCGAGGGCGGTCTTCCCGGTCCCGGCGGCTCCGTGGACGACCGCCGGCCGCCCGGTGGCCCGGCCGCCGGGTGCCAGGGTTTCCAGGAGCAGGCCGGTTTCGGCGGTGCGCCCGGTGAAGTCACCGGTGTCGGGCGGCAGGTGGCACGGGCGGACGGGGCCGCGGGGACCGGACCGGGCAGGTCCGGCGGGGCTGCCGAGGATCTCCTGGTGCGCCCGCTCCAGTTCGGGCGCGGGGTCGAGGCCGAGTTCCCCGGCCCGGTCCCGGGCCCGGTCGAGGACGGCGCGGGCCTCGTCGCGCCGGCCGCTGCGGAAGAGAGCGAGGACGAGCAATGACAGCACCTGCCCGGAGGCGTCCGGGGCTTCCGCGAGAGCGGCTATCTCCGGCAGCACCTCCGCGTGCCGGCCGCGGGCCACGTCTATGGACAGCCGTGTCTCCAGGGCTGCCGTGCGACTGACCGTCAGTCGCTGCCGGATCCGTCCGGCGAGCGGGCCGGGCACTCCCTCCAGAGCAGTCCCGTACCACAGGTCCAACCCTTGGGTCAGGAGTGCATGGGCACCGTCCGGATCGCCGTTCCTGCGGGCCGCCGCGGCCGCCCGCACCGCGTCGTCGAAGCGGTGCATGTCGACGGCCCCGTCCTCGACCGCCAGCCGGTACCCCTCACCGGCCTGGAGAAGGACCGCGCCGGCACCGTCCGGCGAGAAGGCCGGCATCTGACGGATGCGGTAGACGTGCGTGGCCAGGATCCGCTTCGGCCGGGCCGGCCAGTGCTCATCGTCCTCTCCCCATACGGCGTGCAGGAGCTGAGTGGCCGTCAGTGGTCTGCCCCTGGCCGCCAGCAGCGCCGCGAGGACGGCCTGCTGCTGGGGCCGTCCCGCAGGGGTCTCGGTGCCGTCCCGTCGTACGCGCAGCGGTCCCAGTGTCTGAAATCGAACCGTCACTTCTCGCCCCAAGCCGGCCGTGTCACCACAGCAATCCGGACAACCGACATCCCATCACACATGTGCACTTACGCACCTGCGTACCTACGCACTCCCTATGGAACTTAGCCCGCGAGAGAGGAAGCAAGCCATGGAGACGCACGGGAATTCCCCTGCGGGGCGTCGGCCCTCCGCTGCAGTGGCACCGGCATTCCGCTTCTCTCTGCTGGGCCCGGTCCGGGCCTGGCGTGACGACGTGGAGATCCGCCTGGGCAGACCCCAGCAGTGCGAGGTGCTCGCCATCCTGCTCGGCGCCGCGCGGCGGACGGTGTCTCTGCCCCTGATCGCGGAGGGTGTCTGGGACGAGGCGGACCGGCCGTCCAGACCGGACCAGTCCGTCCGCACCCACGTGTACCGGCTGCGCGGGGTGCTGGGGCACTCCCCCGAGACGCCGCTGCTCATGACCGTCGGCGACGGCTACGCATTGCGCGTGCCGGCCGGCGCCGTGGACACCTGGGCGTTCGAGCAGGCGGAGGCGGAGGCCAAGCGCATCCGGGCCGCGGGAGGCACGGCCGAACAGGCCCGGGACACCCTGACGAGCGCGCTCGAACTGTGGTCGGCCGAGCCGCTGGCCGGCCTCCACGGCCCGCACGCCCGGGCGGAGCGGGACCGTCTCGACGCCGTCCGGCAGTCACTGCTGGAGGCCCGCCTGGAGCTCGATGCGGAGATCGGGGACCGGCCGGACCTGCACGCCGAGGCGGGCGACCTGGTCATCGAGTACCCGGCCAGCCAGCGGCTGCGCGGCGTCCAGATGCTCGCGCTCTACCAGGCGGGCCGGCAGGCCGAGGCACTGAGCGTCTACGAGGACACCCGGAGGTTCCTGGACGACCGGCTGGCCCACCTCCCGCCGTCC
This sequence comes from Streptomyces sp. KLMMK, assembly GCF_036961605.1. Taxonomy (NCBI): domain Bacteria; kingdom Bacillati; phylum Actinomycetota; class Actinomycetes; order Kitasatosporales; family Streptomycetaceae; genus Streptomyces; species Streptomyces sp. KLMMK. The sequence continues at coordinate 20,294 of NZ_JBAMDC010000010.1, read as the reverse complement.
GGGCGCAGGCCGTGCGCGGCCCTGCGGGAGCTGCACCAGCGCATCCTGCGCGCGGAACCCATGCCCGGGGCCGGCGGGCCGGCCCATCCGGCCCGCACCGCGGACGGCGTCCCGGGGGCCCACCGGTTGCCTCCCGGAATCGACGACTTCACCGGCCGGGGCGAGGCGGTCGGCACCCTCACCGGCATGCTCACGGACCCCGGCACACGGGCCATCGTGGTCTCCGCCGTCAACGGCGTTCCGGGCGTGGGCAAGACCGCCCTCGCCGTCCACGCGGCGCGACAGGTCACGGAACGCTTTCCGGACGGATGCCTGTACGCGGATCTGCGCGGCGCCGACCGCGAGCCCCTGGCTGCGCAAGCGGTCCTGGCGTCGTTCCTGCGCATCCTCGGCACGGCCGACGGCGGGATCCCCGCCGACGGCGACGAACGCCTCGCCCTCTACCGCTCGCTGATGGCGGAACGCCAATTGCTCGTGCTGCTCGACAACGCCGCCTCCGATGACCAGGTACAACCGCTGGTGCCCGGGTCGGGTGACAGCGCCGTCCTGGTGACCAGCCGCGCCCGGCTGACCGGGCTGACCGGGGCGCAGCACCTGCGGCTCGACGTGATGCCGCCCGCGGAAGCGCTGGAACTGCTGGGCCGGATCGTGGGCGAGCACCGCTGCGCGGCCGAGCCCGAGGCGGCCGCAGCCGTCGTGGCCGCGTGCGGCCGGCTTCCACTGGCCATCCGGGTCGTCGCCTCGCGCCTGGCCGCGGAGCCGGGTACGCCCCTCTCCGGCATGGTTCGCCGGCTGGCCGACGAGCACCGGAGGCTGAGCGAGCTGTCCACCGGCGAACTCGCCGTCGAAGCCACCTTCGAGCTCTCGTACTCCAAGCTCTCCCCCGAACAGGGTCGTGCCTTCCGGCTGTTGTCCACCGTGGAGGCGCCGGATCTCGGCCTGCACTGCTCCGCCGCGCTCCTCGGCCGGGACCCGCAGAGCACCGAGGACATCCTCGAGTCGCTGGTCGACCTCAATCTCGTGGAGTCCCGGCGGATGGGCCGGTACCACTTCCACGACCTGGTGCGGGTCTTCGCGCGGGCCAGGAACGCCCGTGACGGCTCCCCCGCCGGGACGTCCGGGGCCTTCGCCCGGCTGCTGGACTTCTGCCTGGCCACCGCACGTGCCGCGGACGCGGCCTCGCACTCCGTCGACCCCGCGGAGCGCCGCCTCATCAACGTGCCGGTGACCGCGGCCGGCCTCCGCTTCGGCAGCGCACAGGCGGCGACCGACTGGATGCACGAGGAGATACCCGTCCAGCAGGCGCTGATCGACCGCGCTTGTGCGGACGAGTCCCTGCCCCTGGCCCAGGCGGCCGACCTCGTGGACAAGCTGAACAACGTGCTGCCCGGCACAGCCCACCAGACCGGCGTGATCGCCCAGGCCCGACACGTCGCCGCGGTGGCAGCGGCGCGCGGCGACCGGACGTCCGAAGCCCTCACCCGCTACGTGTGCGGCAACGCCCTGTGGCACACGAACGCCTTTGCCGAAGCCGAATCCGAACTACGGCGCTCGATCGCGCTGTGCGACGACGCGGGCGAGGCGGGGGGCGCGGGTGACGCGCGGCTGCGCGGCTGGGCCCACCTCACCCTGTGCGCCGGCGCGCGCGTCCGCGGCCGGACCGACGAGGCGGTCGAGCACGGCGAGGCCGCCGTACGGCTCTTCCGCTCCTCGCGCGCCGGGACCGCCGAGGGCACCGCACTGGGCGAACTGGCCTTCAACTACGCCCGGCAGGAGCGGCTCGCCGAGGCCCGCACCGCAGCCGAGCAGGGCGCGCGCCTGGTGGGCCGGGAGCCCTCGGTGTCCAAGGCGATCGGCCTGTACTACCTGGCCCGCGTGCTGCGGCTGTGCGACGACGTGGACGAGGCGTTCCACCGCGCCCAAGAGGCGCTGGAGCTGTTCCGTTCCCTGAACGTGCCGGCCTTCCAAGCAGCCACCGGCGCCCTGATCGCCGACCTCCATGTCCAGGCCGGCCGGCACCGCCTGGCGGCGGAAGTCGCCGAGACCTTCCTGCCCGTGGCCCGGACGACGAGCGGCATACTCGAGGCGAGCCTGCTGCGGGCCCTCGCCCGCGGCCTGGACCACCTCGGCCAGCGCGCCAGGGCCCGCACCTGCCTCGAAGCCGCGCTCGGACTGTTCGAACAGCGTCAGGCGCACGCGGACGCCGACCAGACGCGCGCGCTCCTCGCGGGCCTCCGGTGAGAGGGAATCACAGATACGGGGCGCCTCGCCGTCGATCCTACGAGGCCGACCCGCCGGCCGGCTCCCCGGGCCACAGCGCCTCGGCGGCCGTGTCGACGGCGTCGTCGGGCAGCGGGAACCGTCAGCCGACGAAGTCCTGTGCCCACCAGTAGGTGCCGTTCGAGTCGATCGTCACGCCAACGCCGGTGTACTTGTACTTGTCGTCGAGGAGGATCTGCTCGTGCAGCGGCTCCTTGATCCAGGCGTCGACCACCGACGGGGCGTCCTTCCAGAAGCCACGGGCGCCCGCCGCGTTCTCGCCGACCGCCCTGATCTGACGGGAGTAGCCGTACTTGCGAACGGAGGCCGTCACATCGAGGTAGTGGCCCTGCTGCTGTCGCCGGGCCTGCTCGTCGGCCTCGTCCTGGGCGGCGCGCTCGACGACGGGGTCGTACTCCAGGCGCGCCTTGCCGTGCTGCGCGCGGTAGTCGTTGATGAGGTCGAAGACCTGGCGCTGGAGCGTGCCGGTGCCCGGGTTCGGCCTGGGGTCCGGGCTGCCGCCGCCGGAGAACTTCCAGACCTGGGACGCGGTGTAGTTGCAGCTGTAGATCTGCACCGGGGTGCCGTCGTTCACGTTGCCGCCGCGGACGTCCAGGCACTTGCTGGACTGCGGGTTGATCAGGACGTCGCCCTGGTAGCGGACCCACTTCTGGGCACCCGAGCCGTTGCAGTCCCACAACTGGACGGGGGTGCCGTCGGCGGTGCCGCTGGACGCGACGTCCAGGCACTTGCCGAACGCCGTCATCGTGGCACCGATCTCACCGGGCTGCTCGACGTACATCCACTGCTGGGACTCCGTGCCGTTGCACCCGTAGAGCTGAACCGGGGTGCCGTTGTCCCGGACACCGCCACGGACGTCCAGGCACTTGCCGGCGAGCCCGACGAGCGGACCCGCCTGCGCGGCCGCCTGCGCCGGTGCCGGCAGGGCGGTGACACCGACCGCGGCCAGGGCCAGGGCGCCCCATATGTGGGACGTCTTGAGCAACGTGATGGGGGACTTCTTGGTCGACGTCTGCATGGGTCCCGTTTCCTCATTCCTCGAGTGACCCCGGGACGCGGCGCGCCCGGGGTGTTTACCTCGGGGAGGCTAGAAACCGGCGATCAACAAACGGTCGACGTCCATTTGCCGGACTGCTGCCCGATCCGATCGGAACGGTCCGGCCGGTGATTACCGGCCGCCCGTCCACTGGTTTTCGCAAAAGGGCGGCACCGCGAGCCGGCCCGTCGGTTACATTCCCCGGGGCTCAGCAGTAGAGGTTTTCGCCCGGAGCCACACCCAGTACCTGGGCGAACCGCTGGTAGCTGTTCACCCGGCTCTGTACCTGGGCGGGGTTGCGGCCGTCGCACTCCACGGCGCCGTTGATGCTGCGGATGGTCTGCCCGAATCCACGGCTGTTGACCATCGCGTCGTGCGGCGTCATGGTGCCGGGGCCTCGCTGGGTGTTCCAGTACCACAGGGCGGTTTTCCAGGAGACGGCCGCGTCGGTCTGGACGAGCGACGGGTTGTTCAGCAGATTGATTCCGAGGGCGTCGCCCGCCGCCTTGTAGTTGAAGTTCCAGCTGAGCTGGAGCGGACCGCGGCCGTAATAGGCGGCCTGACCGGCCGGGCAGCCGTAGGGCTGGTTCCGGTCGCAGTAGTGGGGATAGTTGGCGGTGTTCTGCTCCACGATGTGGACCAGGCCCCCGGTCTCGTGGTCGACGTTGGCCAGGAAGGCCGCGGCCTCCTGACGCTTGACCTGGTCACTGCCGGTGCCGGCGAATCCCGGGTACGCGGCCAGCGCCGCGATCAGCCCGTTGTACGTGTAGAAGGAGTTCCGGCCCGGGAACATCTGCTGGAACTGGGTCTCCGTCACGGGGAACTTTCCGTCCCCCGGGTTCCCGCCGCCCTGACAAGTGTACGGGTCCCAGTACCACGTGCTGATGAGCGGGTCGTAGCCGGGATTGTCGTGCTCGGCGATGTAGTACTTCCCGTCCGTGTACCGGACGACCGTGTTCGCCGGATACCAAGTGCCGGCCGTCCAGTTGGGCGCGTTGTCGCACGGGCCGGCGGCGCTCGCCGTGCCGGACGGCACGAGGAGGACCGTACCGACCAGAGCCAGTACGGACAGCAGCAAGGTGACGAAGCGGTTTGTTCTCACGGCGGCTCCTACGGGATCGGATCGCTGAGGTGACACTCGCTTGCTCAAAGCGCGACGGGGCCGGCGGTGGACGCTGCGGCCGTCGCCCTTGCGCAGTGAATAACTCTTCAACTTCATTGTCAATGACACGCATCATGGGCAGCCAAACCAGGCGCATTTGGCACCCGGTTCCGGACAACTGTCGCTGCAGGGACTTGCGTCGGCGTCGTCCCGCATGGCACTCATGGACCGAAAGCCGGACGCGTGCCGAAGAATTGCCGCTGTCCTTGGACTTCCCCCGGACTTCCCTTGGACTTCCTGACCGGCGAGTCGTGACGGCTCTGCAATGCCGGTTTCCGGGGCGCTCGCTCCACGAGTCCGTGGAGTACATCCGCCCACCATCCGCCCTCCATTACCCCTGTACGAGGAGAGAACTATGCGTGGAAGCAGAGCTGCGCGCTCCGCAGCCGTCGTTCTGGCCGCCGCAGCCACCGGAATTGCCGTCGCCGCGGGACCGGCGGCCGCCGACGTTCCGATCGGCCAGCCGATGAACGGCAAGATGACCTACTACACCGACCAGGGATTCGGCGCCTGCGGGACGGCCATCGACGCGAACTCCCAGGACCTGGTCGCGGTCTCGCCCGCGTGGTGGACCTCCGCCAACCCCAACAACGACCCTCTCTGCAAGGGCATATCGATCGAGGTCAGCTACAACGGCAAGACCATCAGGGTGCCGGTCAGGGACAAGTGCCTCTCCTGCGACCGCACCCACATCGACCTCGGCCGGCCGGCCTTCCAGAAGCTGGCGCCGCTCGACCGGGGCGTGGTCAACGGCATCACCTGGAAGTTCGTGCGCTGAACCCGGGCCCGTTGAGCCCCCCTGCTGAGCCCCGTGCCCGTTGAGCCCCGTACCCCGCGGATCCGGACCGGCCACGGGGCCCAGCCGCGGAGACCGTGGCTCAGAGCCAGCCGCGCCGAGCCGCCTGGACGCCTGCCTGGAAGCGGGTCGTGGCGCCCAGCCGGGTCAGCAGTGCCGAGACCCGGCGCACGACGGTGCGGCGGCCCAGGCCCAGGCGCCTGGCGATCGCGTCGTCCGTGGCACCACTGGCCATGAGCGTGAGGATCTGCCGGTCGCGGGTGTCGAGCTGCGGGCCGATGCCCGCCGCCGACACCGGGACGGCGAGCTTCCACAGGGACTCGAACACCTTGGACAGCGTCTGGAACAGGCCGGACGGGCGGACAAGGAGGGAGACGAGGCCCGGGTGGTCGTCGGCGATGACGGTGACCACCGCGAGGTCGCCGTCACGGATGGCGAGTTTGATGGGCGGGTCGTCCAGGGCCCGCGCCTGCTCGCCGGCGTCGATCATGCGCGCCATGTTGGGCCCCGCGACCGGGTCGGCGAACGCCGTGCCGTGGTAGATGGTGCGGTAGACGACTCCGGCGGCCATGCGCTCGCGCTGGATCGCCTCCTGCTCCAGGTAGTGGTCGGGCGACCCGGAGTACGGCGGGACGTCGATGACCCGCAGCTCCCGGCGTGCTGCCAGCTGCAGTTGCCGACTGGTCATGAGCAGGCGCACGGGGTCCTCGACGACCTCCAGCGCGCCGTAGTGACCGGCTTCCCGCCGGGCGAACCGGTAGAGCTGCTCCAGCTCCGTACCGGCCCGGCGCAGGGCCGCCCGAAGCGCCGCGTCGCGCTGCAGCAGCACCTCGACGACCTGCGTGGGCGGCAACGCCTCCCAGAGCGTCTCCCCGGCAGCGGAGCCCGTCGCCATGACGATGTTCTCGGTGGCGAGTTCCTCCAGCACCGCGGTGACGGCGGACTCGCTCAGACCGGACCGGGCCGCCAGCCGCCCCAGGGGCTCGCCCGGATGACCGACCAGGGACCGGTAGACCCGTCCGCGGTCGGAGGCCGGGTCCAACACGTCGTGCACGACTCTCCCCTCGCCGTACTCGAACACCGGACGTCCCGACCGTCGAACCTTACAGCGGGAGTGGCACACCTGCGCCAGTGGCCCAAGTAGGCCGCCTTCTCGTATGGCGCGGGGCCGGTCGCTGCGATGAGATTCCCGGTGTCCGGCCGAAGCACTGTTCCCCGACACCGGCCCACCGCGAGGACTCCGATGAGATCAGTCCTGCCCTCCTGGTTCCTGCGCTCTTCCTTTCTGCCTTCCCGGCTCCGGCGTTCCCGGCTCCGGCGTTCCCGGCTCCTGTCGTCCCGGCTCCGGCCTTCCTTCCGTCTCCTTCCGCTGCCGCGCGTGCGGAGGGCGGTGGATGCCGTGACCGCCGTCGTTGCCGCGGTTGCCGTCGCGGTTCTCGTTCTGGTGGGCCTGCCGCTGCCGGCCGCCCACGCCGCCGAGGCCCCGGCCCCGCCGCCCCCGATGCACGACGGCTCCGGCCTCACGCTGACGGGCCCGGTCACCGGCACGGCCACCAACTTCGTCGTCACGGTCACCACACCCCAGGTTGCCGGGGAGCACCGCATCCGTATCCTGCTCCCGCGCGACTACACGGCCGAGGCCACCCGCCGTTACCCGGTCCTGTATTTCCTGCACGGCGCTTCCGACGACCCCGGCAACCCGAACCTGGCCTACCCCGCCCTCGCCGCCGCCCAGTCGATGATCACCGTCATCCCCGACGGCGGCCGCCGGGGCTGGTACGCCGACTGGCGCGACCAGGACACCGCCGCCGGCGCCCAGAACTGGGAGACCTTCCACATCAGCCAGGTCATCCCGTTCATCGACGCCAACCTCCGTACCCTCACCGGCAAGCAGAACCGCGCCGTCGCCGGCCTGTCCATGGGCGGCTTCGGCGCCCTCCACTACGCCCAGCGCCACCCCGGCCTCTTCGGCCAGGTCGCCTCGCTCTCCGGCGCCACCGACCTCTCCGCCAACCACCTCGTCATGCGCGGAGCCGTCGTCGCCACCCTCACCAACATCGGTACCGCGTTGTGCGGTTCCAGCGGCCCCACCTGCTCCCTCGACTTCGGACCTACGGTCTCCAGCGACGCGATCTTCGGCTCCCCGTACCCGATCCTCGACGCCGACCGGCTCTGGAACGAGGCCGACCCGTCCTCCCACATGGACCGTCTGCAGGGCATGGGCATCGCGCTCTACACCGGTGACGGCAACGGCAACCCCGCCGAACCGGAGTTCTGGGTCAGGTCGGCGGCGCAGCACGCAAAGGACGGCCTGGACCGGCTCGGCTACCCGTACCACTACGTCGACTACGGCAACGGCTCCGGCTGGGGCGAAGCATGCGACGGCGGCCACAACTTCGGCTGCTGGGCGCAGGACCTCGAGGACTACGTACCGCGCCTGGAAGCGGCCTTCGCCTCGGCCGCCTGACCCGCCCGCACGACCACCCCGGAATCTCCGGAACCTCCGGAGTCCCCGGAATCCCCGGAACCCTTCGAAGGGAAAGACGATGTCCCTCGGGAAATGGTCACGACGCACGAGATGGTCACGACGTACGAGAACGAGCGTGCTCGGCGCGCTCGGGATGATGGCCGCGCTGCTCACGACCGCACCGCCCGCCAGTGCCGACGTGCCGGCGTTCGAGCTGCGTCCGCTGGTCCCGGCCGGCGCGGACTACGCGCAGCGCCTCAGGGCCGAGGTCGAGTACTGGACCCTGGACAGGATGGCCGCCGCCGGCCTCAACCACGAGGACCAGGACGCGTCCCCGCCGCCGGGAGGCTGGGACGACCTCAGCAAGCCGTGGCCGCGGAAGGCCGGGCTGATCTCCCGCACCGCCGGCAAGATCTTCATGGAGACCAAGGACCTGGACAACGGCACCGTCGCCCGGTCCTCGTGCTCCGGCAACGTGGTGACCAGCGCCAACGAAAGCACCGTGCTCACCGCTGCGCACTGCGTACGCGTCCACACCCCCTTCGGCCTGGGATGGGGGAACACGGTCGTCACCAACATGGTCTTCGTGCCGGGGTTCAACGGAGCGAACCTGCCGCGCGGCACCACCAGCACCGCACTTCCCGGCAAGGACATCGCGCCGTACGGGGTCTGGGGCGTGACGCGCGAGTTCTTCACCAAGACCTGGAGTGAGAGCGCCGACTGGCTGCTCGGGCACGACATGGCCGCGATCCTGGTGGACAACCCCGACGAGCCGCGGCCGATCGCCCAAGTCACCGGCGCACAGCGGATCGCCTTCGACCAGCCGCAGAGCCAACAGCACCACGTGTTCGGCTACCCCACCATCAACGAGCGCAACTACTACCGTCCCGGCAACGTGTCCTCCGGCCTCCAGCGCACCTTCGACGGCCGTTCCCTGATGGTGGCGCAGGGCACCTCGTGGGCGGACCCGGTCTACTACAGCGACGTGATGCGCGGCGCGCTGTCGCCGGGGACCAGCGGCGGACCCCTGCTGGCCGGTTTCGACCCCGCCACCGGCGAGGGCGTCCAGGTCGGGGTCTTCTCCCGCTACGACGACCCGGGTCAGATCATCGGCATCCTCGGCTGGCTGCAGGGGCCCAACCTGAGCTCCACCCACCTCGGTGCCGAGGAGCGGACCGTCTACGACTTCGCCCAGTCCGCCGACCCGGCGGGCGGCCCGTCGTCGGCCGGCGCGCGCGCCTCCTCCGCGGGCACGTCATCAGCGCACAAGGCCGCGCCCGCAGCCACCGCGCCCCGCGGCACGAAGGGGTGACGGTGGGCGAGAGGAACCGCCGGGACCTCCGGAGCCCGGGTCGTGAGGACGCCGTGCACCGGAACTACGCCGACGCGATCCGCCGGCAGGCCGCCGACCGCTCCATCCGCACCCGCACGGCGGTGACGTTCGTACACGACCTCGACGCCGCCGACGGCCGCACGTCCCTCACGTACGAGCAACTGGACCTCCGAGCGCGGTCGATCGCGGCCGCGCTCCTCCAGCGGTGTGTTCCGGGCGATCGCGCGCTGCTGCTCCACCCCGAGGGGCCGGAGTGCGTCGTGGCCTTCCTCGGATGCCTGTACGCGGGTGTCATCGCGGTTCCCTCGCCCCTGCCCGGCCGGTTCCGGCCGCAGCAGCGGCGTGTCACCGCCATCGCCACCGATGCGGGGACCGCCATCGTGCTGACCAGCACCGCGAGCCTGCCGGAGGTCACCGCGTGGGCGGAGAGCCTGGACAGAAAAGTCCTGGGCGGGGAGGGCCTGGACGAGGAGGGCCCGGGTGGCGAGCGCTGCGCCATCCTCCTCACCGACGGCCTCGCCACCACCGTGCGCCCCGACGCGGCCGGGGCACGGGTGGACACGAAGCCGGCTCCGTGTCCGGCTCCGGCTCCGGCTCTCGACCACGACACCGTCGCCCTGCTGCAGTACACCTCGGGATCCACCGGCGACCCCAAGGGTGTTGTCGTCACCCACGGCAACCTCCTGCACAACGCCGACAGCATCAGGCGCGCGTTCGGCGTCGACCGCACCACGGTCTTCGGCTCGTGGATCCCGCATTACCACGACATGGGACTCCTGGGCATGGTCCTGCCCGCGCTCGCCCTGGGCGCGTCCTCCGTGATGATGGGCCCCACCGGATTCCTCAAGCGGCCCCACCAGTGGCTGCGCATGATGGACGAGTTCGGCGCCAGCGTCTCCGCAGCCCCGGACTTCGCCTACGAGCTGTGCACCCGCAGGGTCACCGACGAGCAACTGGCCGGGCTCGACCTGTCCCGCTGGCGCATCGCCTGCAACGGATCCGAGCCGGTGCGGCCCGCCACCCTCACCGACTTCGCCAAGCGCTTCGCACCGGCCGGGCTGCGGGCCGATGTCTTCAAGCCCAGCTACGGCCTGGCCGAGGCCACGGTCTTCGTCAGCACCCCCGTCGGCCGGGATCCGGTCGTGCGCCGCTTCGACGAGGCGCGCCTGGCCACCGGCGCCCTCGTCCCCGCCGCCGACGCAGGGCGGACGCGCGCGACGCCCGGCGCCGGGGCCGCCGCCACCGAGCTCGTCTCCTGCGGCTACCCCGCCGACTTCGAGGTCACCATCGTCGACCCCGCCACCCTGCGGCCGGTGCCCGACGGGACGGTCGGTGAGATCTGGCTGCGCGGCGACAGCGTCGCCCGCGGCTACTGGAACGCCCCGGAGGCCACCGACCGGGTCTTCCGCGCGACGCTCGCGGAACCTGTGACCGGTGCCGGTGGGCCCGCCGACGGCTCCTCCCCCGCCACCGGGCACCGCACGGATGGGACGGACCGGGCGGAGGCCCATCTGCGCACCGGGGACCTCGGCGCCGTACTCGACGGCGAACTCTTCGTCACCGGCCGCATCAAGGAGATGATCATCCTGCGCGGCCGCAACCTCTACCCGCAGGACATCGAGTACGAGGTCCGCGACCGGCACGCCCCGCTCCGGGGCCTGTGCGGCGCCGCCTTCACCGTGCCCGCCGGCGGTTCCGGGGGCCCGGGCGGCCGGCAAGAGAACGAAGCCCTCGTCCTCGTGCACGAGATCCGGGGCCGTCACGACCGCGCGGATCTCGAACGACTGGCCGCCTCGGTCAGGAACACCGTCTTCCAGGGCTTCGGGGCGTATCTGGGCGGCTTGGTGCTCGTCCGCCGGGGTACCGTCCCGCGCACCACCAGCGGGAAGATCCAGCGGCTGCGCACCCGCGAACTGCTGTGCTCCGGGGGGCTCCGGCCCGTGCACACCGCGCTCGGCCCGGCCCTGGCGCGCACCGTGCCACTGGGCGCGGAGGACCCGGCCCGCCCGGTCGGCAGCAGGGCCGGCACGCTACCGGAGGACGTGCACCGTGCCCCATGACCATTCGGCCTCCTACGGCCTCGCGACCACCTATGACTCCGTGATCGCCCTCGATGCCTTCCTGGACCGGCCCTGGGCCGGCGAGACCCCGTTCGCCCGGGCCGCGCTCTCCGCCCTTGACCGCCGGGAGGAGTTCCCCGCCACCGCCTGCGCCGCCCTCGACTCCTTCGGCCTGTGCTCCTTCTACGTGGACGTCCGCCACGGCGGTCGCATGCGCGACATGGCCGAGCTGGTCCAGCTGCAGCGCATCGTGGCGCGCCGCGACCTGACCGTCGCCGTCGCCCACGGCAAGACGTTCCTGGGCGCCGCACCCGTCTGGGTCGCGGGGGCACAGGAGCAGGCGGCCCGGCTCGCCCGGGCCGTCCGCAGCGGCGCCGTCGTCTCCTGGGCCCTCACCGAACGCGACCACGGCAGCGACCTGCTCGCCGGGGAGCTCACGGCCCGCCCCTGCGAGGGCGGATGGCGGCTCGACGGCGAGAAGTGGCTCATCAACAACGCGACGCGCGGTCGATACCTGTGCGTCCTCGCCCGCACGGCCGACGCGGGCGGCCCCCGCGGCTTCAGCCTGTTCCTGGTCGACAAGACCCGGCTGGCGCCCGGCTCGTACCGCACCCTGCCGAAGGTGCGCACCCACGGCATCCAGGGCGCGGACATCAGCGGCATCGCCTTCGACGGGGCGGTCGTCCCCGGCACCGCGCTCGTCGGCGAGTCCGGCGCCGGTATCGAGACGGTCCTCACGTCCCTCCAGCTCACCCGCACCCTGTGCACCTCCCTCTCGCTCGGCGCCCTCGACCACGGCCTGGACATCGCCGTCCGCTACGCCCGCAGCCGCGTCCTGTACGGGCGCAGGCTCGCCGAGCTGCCGCGCGTCCGCCGCATCCTGGGGCGGGCCGCCGCCACCCTGGCCGTCGCGGAGTCGGTGGTGGACGTCGCGGCCCGCAGCATCCACACGCTCCCGTCCGAGCTGAGCGTCGTCTCCGCCGTCACCAAGGCCCTCGTCCCGGGTCTCGTCCAGGACAGCCTGGACACGCTCGCCGAACTTCTGGGCGTGCGCGGCTTCCTGAGCGAGTCCTACGCGGACGGCGCGTTCGCCAAGCTGGAGCGGGACCACCGCATCGTGGCGGTCTTCGACGGCAGCACCGCCGTCAACCGCAACCTGCTCGTCGATCACTTCCCCGCCCTGTCCCGGGCCTGGCGCAAGGGGACGGCCGACCGGGACGCCGTGGCCCGGACGGTACCGGGCGCCCCCGTCCTTCCCTTCGACCCGGCGCGGCTGAGGATGCTGTCGACCCGCGGCTGCAGCCTCGTCCAGCTGCTCCCCGAGGCCGCCGAGCGGCTGAGGCGCGCGGCCGGGGAGGGCCTGGTGCCGTGGGAGGCGTCCCGCGCGGCCGACGAGCTCGCCGCCTTCGCAGACGCGCTCCACACCCGCCTCGGCGAGCAGGAGCGCGCTCCTCGCAACGTTCCGCAAGCCGCCTTCGACCTCGCCGAACAGTACGAACTGTGCTTCGCCGGAACGGCCCTGATCCACCTGTACCTGGCCGGTGCCGGCACTCCGTACGACGTCCTGCGGCTGTCCGCGGGGCTGGCTCTCGTCCTCAACCGCCTCGGTCATCCCCTCGGTGAGGACCGCGCCGAGGCATTCGACCGCCTGGCCGACCGGCTGCTGGGCGAGCAGCAGCCGCCGCCGCTGCGGGCCGACGGCGCCGCCCGGCCGGAAGCCCTCCAGCCGGAAGCCCTCCAGTCGGAAGCCACCCGGTCGGAAGCCACCGGCACGCCACCGGCTGCCGACGGCACTCCACCGGCCGCGCCACGACGCGGGCCCGTACGAAGGGGCGTCTCATGACCTCGACTCCTGCGGCGGCCGCCCGGACGGACCGGGCGCACGCGCTCGACCGGATCCTCGGCGATCCCGCCGACCCCGGCAACCCCCTGGGCTTCGCCGCCGTGCTCGCGGCCGACGAACGCGGCGAGATGCTCGCGGCGGGCGAGGAGGCCCTGGACGCGTTCGGCCTCAACGAGGAGTTCGTGCCCACGGCGTTCGGCGGCCGCCTCGCCCGCCTCGACCGGCTCGTCGACGTCATGCGTACCGTCTACCGGCGCGATCCCTGCCTGGGTCTGGGCTACGGCGCCAGCTCCTTCATCGCCGGCGTCAACATCTGGACCGCGGGCGGCGACGGCCATTGCCGGGCGGCCGCGGACCTGCTGCGGGACGGCGGGCGCATCGCCGTCGCCTACCACGAGCTGGCCCACGGCAACGACATGGCAGGCACCGAGTTCAGCGCCCTGCCACGCGGCGACGGAACGACGCTCCTCCTCAACGGGCGCAAGGAAGTCGTCACCAACCTCCGGCGCGCCGAAGCGGTGGTGGTCTTCGCCCGTACCTCGACGGCGCACGGCAGCCGCAGCCACTCCCAGGTCTACGTCGACAAGTCCCGGCTGCCCGCCCGGCGCGTCACCTACCTGCCGCGCTACCGCACCACCGGCATGCGCGGCGTCCAGCTCGGCGGCGTCGAGTTCCGTAACTGCCCGGTCCCCGCGCGCGCCGTCCTCGGCGGTGAGGGGCTGGGCCTGGAGACGGCCCTGCGCTCGTTCCAGGTGACGCGCACCACCCTCGCGGCCATGTCCACGGCGGTCGTCGAGACGGCGCTGGACGTCACCCTGCGCCACGTCCGCAACCGCCACCTCTACGGCAGGACCGCCGCCGACCTGCCCCACGTGCGCTCCGTCCTCACCGGGGCCTTCGCCGACCTGCTCACCGCGGACTGCTTCGCCACCGTCACCACCCGTGCGCTGCAGCTGCTGCCCGCCGAGACCGCCGTCCACGCCCAAGCAGTGAAGTACTTCGTGTCCAAAGCGCTCATGGACGCCGTGAACAGGCTCGCCTCCGTCCTCGGCGCCCATTTCTACCTCCGCGAGGGCCCCGGCGCGATCTTCCAGAAGCTGCTGCGCGACCTCCAGCCCGTCGGGTTCGGGCATGCGGCGCGCGCCGCCTGCCAGGTGTCGCTCCTGCCGCAGCTCCCCCTGCTGGCCCGCCGCTCCTGGCTCCGCGGCGCCGCCGCTCCCGCCGCTCCCGCCGGACTGTTCCGGCCGGGAGCGGAGCTGCCGCCCATGGACTTCCGCGCCCTGGCCCTCACCGCCGGCGGGCGGGAGAGTCTGAGCACCTCACTGGCCAGGGGGCTCGCCGCCATGCCCGACGGCGACGGCCCCGCCCACCGCGCGCTCGCGGAACACGGGGAGCACTTCACCGCGGAACTCGCCGCGCTGGCCGGGGAGTGCGCGGCGCTCCGGCCCGGCGAACTGTCCGTCATGGCACGGTCGTCCAGCTACGACCTCACGACGCGCTACGTGAACGTGCTCGTGGCCGCAGCCTGCTTCGAAACCTGGCGCGAGGCGCGGCTCAGCCGTGCGGCGGGTGGCGCAGGTGTCATGGACTCCGCTCTCGCGGAGGGCTGTCGCGAGGCCCCCGCCCCTGCGGACTCCGGTCTCGCGGACCCCGTCTGGGCGGCCGCGGCGCTGCACCGGCTGCGCGCCCCTCTCGGCGCCGCGCCCCCCACGCTGCCGCCGTACCTGGAGGACGCCCTGTGGGAACGGCTGCTGCACCGGCACGAGCACGCGCTCGGCTACGGGCTGCTCCCGCGCACCCCACGCACGGCCACCACCTGACACGGGCAGCCGACCCGCACGGCACCCCGGTGTCCCGCACGGCGCCCCCGTCCCCCGCTGAAACCCGTGAAAAGGGAGAGAACATGGCTGATCCGAAGGCCGAGCACGGCAGAGACGCCCTCCGGGACTGGCTCCTCGGCCTGGTCGCCGAGCACGTGCAGCTGCCCCGCGAGGACATCGCGTCGCACGTCCCGCTCAGCGACTACGGCCTGGACTCCGTCTACGCCCTGTCCGTCGCGGCGGAGATAGAGGACCGCTTCGGCATCGACGTCGACCCCACCATGATGTGGGACAACCCGACGATCGACGCGCTCGTCGAGGCCGTCACCAAGGAACTCACCCGGGGCACGTGACCGGAATCCCCGTTGTGTTCGGGATGTCCGCCACCTCCGGGACGCCCGGAACCCCCGCCCGTGACACCACCGAGTGAAGGGGACACGTGTCCGACCACCGCCATCGCCGACGTCACCTCGACCCCACCGTCCTCCGCCCCGCCACCGTCGCCCAGACCGGCATCTGGGCCGCACAGCAACAGGCGCCGGACGACCCGCTCTACAACTGCGCCGTCGCCATCGCCCTCGACGGGACGCTCGACCACGACGCCCTGCGCCGCGCCGTGGCACGGGGGGTCGCCGAGGCCGACACCCTGCGGACGCGCTTCCACGCCACAGGCGACGGCGCCGGCCTCACCGTGGAACCCGCAGGTGAGACCGGGGAGGAAGCAGAGGAGGCGGAAGAGCAGGAGGCGGGGAAGGGCCTGCTCGGCGTCGTCGACCTCTCCGGCCACGCCCAGCCGGAGGCCGCGGCCGAGCAGCTGATGGAGGAGGACCTGCGCACCGCGACCGACCTGGCAGTCGAGGCCCCCTGCACGCACGTCCTGTTCGTCCTCGGCCCCCGGCGCAGCCTCCTCTACTTCCGGTACCACCACATCGCCCTGGACGGCTTCGGCCAGTACCTCCACTGCCGGCGCCTCGCCGAGCTGTACACCGCCTACGAGAGCGGGCGCGATCCGGCGCCGTCCGCCGCTGCCCCGCTGGTCAGGCTGCTCGACGAGACAGCCGCCTACCTCTCCTCGCCGGACCGCGCCGCGGACGCCGCGTTCTGGCGGGACGAGTTCGCCGCACCGCCCGAGGGCACCCCGCTGACCGGGCGCGCCGCGTCCTCCGGACGCACCGTGGACAGCACCGCACTGCTCGCTCCCGAACAGCTCAGCACGCTGCTCGGCACGGTCGGTGCGGGCGTCGGACGCTGGTCCGCCACGATCGTCGCCGCCACCGCGGCGTACACGCACCGCCTCACCGGCCACCCGGAGGTCATCACCAGCCTGCCCATGGCGGCGCGGCACTCGCGGGCCGCCCTCGCCACGCCTGCGATGCTGGCCAACGTGCTGCCGCTCCGGCTGCCCGTGGGCCCCGCGACGACCTTCGCCCGGCTCGTGGAGGAGGCCGGGACGAAGATCCGGCACATCATCCGGCACCAGCGCTACCCGACCGCGCACCTCCGCGCCGACCTCGGTCTGTCCGCCGACTCGGCAGCCCTTGTCGGTCCCGAGGTCAACGTCATGGCCTTCGGGCGGGAGTTCCGCTTCGGGTCGTGCACGACCACTCCCCGGCAGCTGCCCGCCGGTCTCATCCCCGACCTGGCCCTGAAGGTCTACCGCACCCCGGCCGGCCGGGACGGGCCCACGGGCCCCGGCCCGCAGCCGGACAGCATGAAGATCGAATTCCTCGGCAACGCCACGCTCTATACCGAGGACGACATCGCCACCCACCAGGAGCGGTTCCTCGCCTTCCTGGAGAGCGCGGCCGCCCGGCCGGACCGGCCCCTCTCCCATCTTCCGCTGCCGGGGAACGGCCGGTGACAGCGGAAGCGAACGCCGCCGCCGACACCGTCGGTAACGCCGTCGAACTCGGCGGGCTGCGGAAGACCTTCGGCGGCCGGGCCGTGCTCGACGGGCTCGACCTGCACATCCCGGCCGGCCGGGTCACCTCCCTCCTGGGCCCCAACGGCGCCGGCAAGACAACCACCGTGCGGATCGTCACCACACTGCTGCGCCCCGACGCCGGACAGGCCCTCGTCCTCGGCACGGACGTCGTCCGGCACCCCGGCAGGGTGCGCCGGCTCATCGGCCTGTCCGGGCAGTACGCGGCGGTCGACGACAAGCTGACCGGCTTCGAGAACCTCCGTCTGGTCGCGCGCCTGTACGGAATGCCGCGCGCCCGGGCCACGGCGACCGCGCGCGAGCTGCTCGAACGGTTCCGCCTCCACCACGACGCCGACCGCCCGGCGGGGACCTGGTCCGGCGGCATGCGCCGGCGGCTCGACCTGGCCGGTGCCCTCGTCGCCGCGCCACCGGTCGTGGTGCTCGACGAGCCCACCACCGGCCTGGACCCGCAGAGCCGCCTCGACACGTGGGACGTCGTCCGCGACCTCGTCCGCGACGGCACGACCGTGCTCCTGACCACCCAGTACCTGGAGGAGGCCGACCACCTGGCCGACCGGATCGCGGTGCTCGACCGGGGCAGGGTCGTCGCGGAGGGCACGAGCGACCAGCTCAAGGCGGTCACCGGCGGTGAGCGGGTCGAGGTCGTCGTCTCCGACCCCCCGCGACGCGGAGGGCGCACGGCGGATCCTGACCGCCCGGGGGACGACGTGCTCGCCGGCCGAAGGGCGCGCGGGGCGGCTGGAGCTCACCGTCGGGCCCGGCGAGGGCCAGCGTGCGCTCGCCGCCGTCGCCCAGGACCTGAACGCCGCCGGCATCCGGGTCCTCGACCTCGGCCTCCGCCGCGCCACCCTGGAGGACGTCTTCCTCACCCTGACCGGGAAGCCGCCGTCGCCCGACCGCGGGCCCGGCGGAACACCACCGGACCCGCCTGCAACCCGTTCCCGGCAGGCCCGGCAGGCCCGGCAGGCCGGGCAGACCGGCCGCCGCGGCCGGGACACGGTGCGCAGGTGAACGCCCTCGCGCGCGTCGCCTCGGACAGCGGGGCCGTGGCCTGGCGCAACCTCCTCACCATCCGGCGCACGCCGGGTGCGGTCCTGGCGAGCACCGTGCAGCCCGTCATGTTCGTCCTGCTGCTGGGATACGTCTTCGGCAGCAGCCTGGGCGGCGCCTCCTACCGCGAGTTCCTCATGGGCGGCATCTTCGTCCAGACCGTCGCCTTCAACGCCTCCTTCACCGCGGTCGGCCTGGCCGAGGACCTCCAGACCGGGATCATCGACCGGTTCCGCTCCCTGCCGATGTCACGCGTCGCCGTCCTGATGGGGCGCACCGTGTCCGATCTGACGATGAACGCCGTCAGCCTGCTGGTCACCAGCATGTGCGGGCTCGCCGTCGGCTGGCGCGTCCACGGCCCTCCCCTCGACGCCGTCATGGGTTACGCGCTGCTCCTGCTCTTCGCCTTCGCCATGTCCTGGACCGGTGCCGTCATCGGCCTGGTCGCCCGCAGCGCGGAGGTGGCACAGAGCCTGGGCCTGATCTGGCTGTTCCCGGTCACCTTCGTCTCGTCGGGCTTCGTCTCGGTCGCCGCGATGCCCCGGCCCCTGGCCACGATCGCGGAGTGGAACCCGGTCACCGCCCTGGCGAACGCCACCCGCGCCCTGTTCGGCAACCCCACGCCCCCGAACCTGGCCCAGCCGGCCGGATGGCCGGCCCAGCACGCCCTCCTGTACGGCACGCTGTGCTCACTCGCCATCGTCGCCGTCGCCATGACATGGGCCACGGCCCGGTACCGCGGAATCGCCCACCGCTGACGGGTCCGCAGGGCGTGCCATGACGGGACGGTGCCCGGACCGGTGGCGTCAGCGCGCAGGCGGGGCACCCAGCGGCGCAGGGTGACACCGGTGTCCGGGCCGGCGATACGCGGCTGCACGTACGCCAGGCCGGAGTGCGGGCGGCGCGTCGACCCGGGCCCGGCTACCGCTTGCACAGCTTCATCGGCCATACTGCCCGCCGTGGAGCACCGTATAGGCCAGAACACCCCGCCCGTGCACGCCGCCGGAACCGATCCGGCGTTCGTCCCCGGCCTGACCCCGCCGCGCCCGGCCGAGGCGAAGGAGCGTACAGCGGTACCAGCGGACGACGTAGCGGATGCGGCAGACGCTGCAGCGGATGTCGGCGCTGCTTCAGAACCGGAGGTGGAAACGGAGGTGGAAACGGAGACGGCTGCCGCCGATCAGGAACCGCGACCGGTTGCCGACGGCCCGGTCTTCGAGGTGTCCGACCGACGCGGTTCGATCACCGTCGACGGAACCGGCGTCACATTCCGGCTGGACGACGAGACGGCCGAGTTCGACTGGTCCGAGATCGGCGCGGTGGAGACGAACACCCCCCGGTTCGGCCGCCGGCTCTCCGTCAGTGTGTACACCACCAGCCGCCGCAGCTACGACGTTCACATCGAGGCACCCAGCCGGAGCCTCCTCAAGCAGTGGGTGACGGACCTGGACACAGCGCTCGACTCCTACTTCGAAGACACCGAGACCACCAACTGACCAGCAGTCACCGAGCCTCACCGGTCTGCGGCGGCACACGTGCGCGGCACCGCAGACCGGCATCGAACGTGCCTGGTGAGGATGGTGGAGAGCTCATTTGTGATCCACAATGACTGGATGGTCACGCTTGAGACTCCCCGTTTGATCCTGCGTCGCTGGCGCGAGGAAGACGTGGCGCCCATGGCTGCCGTCAACGCCGACCCCGAGGTCATGCGGTGGATCCGTGACGGCAGCGTCCGTGACGAACAGCAGACGCGCGGCGGGATCCGGGCATGGGAGAGCGAGTGGGAGTCACAGGGCTTCGGCCTGTTCGCCGTGGAGATCCGGTCCACTGGCGAGCTGGCCGGGTTCACCGGCCTTTCGGTGCCCCACTTCCTGCCGGAGGTACTGCCGGCGGTTGAGGTCGGCTGGCGGCTGGGACGTTCCCACTGGGGGCAGGGTCTGGCCACCGAGGCCGCTGCGGCCGCCGTACGGTTCGGGTTCGAAGAGCGAGGGCTGGAGCGGATCGTCAGCATCGCTCAAGTGGGCAACGACGCCTCTGAACGGATCATGACCAAACTGGGGATGTATCCGGTCCGTGAGACCGTCAACCCCACCTGCGGCCGGCGAGTACGGGTGTTCGAGTTGTCGTCGGACCAGTACGTCACAACCACTCGTTGACGGCGGCAACGAGGACGGTAGCCGCGTAGCGGACCGCGAGTTCATGGTGCAGCGGAAACCGTATGCGTATGCCGCCGATCAGCCAGGCCGGCTCCCGTCACCCCGGCCGGCAGGCGTCGAGCTCGTGCTGCCATGCGGGGGTGACGAACGCCTGGGGGTAGAACCGGGCGCAGGTGGCCAGGTGGTCGCGGAACGCGGTGCGCAGGCGGGCCGTGTAGTGGGCGCACAACCGGTCCGCCGGGGTGCCTGCGGCGGCGGAGTCGATCACGGCGGCGGCCAGGACGGCTGTACGCAGGGCCTGGGCGGTACCGGTGCCGCTGAGGGGGTCGTAGCGGATTGCGCCCGC